>CAZNEU010000263.1:0-1665 GCA_964571915.1 uncultured Phycisphaeraceae bacterium | reverse complement strand
GCGACCGCGCTACCAAGCTGCGCTACGCCCCGGAAAAAACTCGCAAGGCCGAACCAAACCTCCGCCCTGCCGCCGCGGCGGCCGCGCTCCCTCGCTGCGCTACGCCCCGGAAAAAACTCGCAAGGCCGAACCAAACCTCCGACCTGTCGCCCAGGCGACCGCGCTACCAAGCCGCGCTACGCCCCGGAATCAATCCGTATCCAGCAGAGTGTATCGGCTCGCGGCACACGGGGCGAGCGGGCACGCAGCCCGACGGGCAAGTTCTTTTTGGGGGGCGAGGCACGCGGAGAGCGTGCGGTCCGGGCTCAGTCCGCCGAAAACCGGGCGGTTTCCGCGGGAAACTCGGGGCGGGCGCCGTCAACGTAGACATTCGTGCGGCGGGCGCCGGGGTTACCATTCGGCCCGGCGGAGTAGAAATAGGCGCGACCGGAAGGCAGGCGGCCCTCGTCGCCGTCGCCCGTGGGGTTACTCGCCGCGACCGACCGGCCGGACCAGTCTGTCGCAGGCGAGGTGGAAAGGTTGTACGGCTGGTAAGAACGATCGATCACGACTTCCTGCGCCCCCACAGGCCCGCGAACGGTCAGGCGGGTGCGCGCCACAAACGCCGCCGCGGCCGTGTCGTAGTAGTCTCCGCTGCCGCCCTGAAATGCCGGGTGGGCGAAGCGGATCGGCCGCCCCCACGCATCGCGCACCGTGGTGAGATAGGCGCGCCGCTGCCCCATCGTCGTGCCGGCGGGTGGCAGATAAAACTGCGTGATGTCGGCGCTGGCATTCACCCATCCCCACGCGGAATGCACGCTCTTGTCCACGTAGGTGGTGCCCATGCTCTTGAGCAGGGCATCGACGGCCGTGTAGCGACTTGCCTCCAGCAAGAACAGCGCGGCGGCGGGCTGCGGCGGGTCCAGGTCGCGGTCATAGCGCTGCCGGTCAGCATCCATCAAGAACGAGCGCCCGGGATCGCCCTCGCGCACACGCCCGTCAATAAGTGGGAACGTGAGCGGCACGGCCGCCTCGACCGCGTCGAGCGCCACAGACGTGGCCGGGGGGGGAGGCCGCCGCTGGTCCAGCACCTCGCCCGCGGTCGCCGTGACAAACGCCGGAACGGCGCCCTTCTGAATCTGGTATTCCGCCAGCACCTGCTCCAGCCCACGGATGACGTTTTCGGTGGCGCGGGCCTTGGCGCTGGCGTTGATGCGCCCCGCGAGCGCGAACGTGATGCCCGCGAGGATGAGGATGACGCCCGTGACCACGAGGAGTTCGATGAGCGTGAAGGCTCTCGCCAAGCCCAGTGCCGCGTGCGTGTGCTGATGGAAAGAGCGCTGCATCGGAAAAGCCCCACGAGGAGAGGGTGTTCAAGGCACGGCGAGTGTAGAGCAACAGCCCGGCGGGCAGGCCACCTCACCCCCGCCCCCCCAACGCAATCGCATTATCCGTTTGCCGACCCATTTGGAACGACTTTCTCATCCGTTTGGTGGGGTAACGGAGCAGATCACCTCACCGAAATCGGATAATGCGATTGCCCTGCGGTGCGCGGGCCGATCCCTACGCTTGCGCGGTGCCCGCTTCGCCCACCAACACACCGATCGCCTCGCCCGCCCCCCCCGCCCCCCCAGCATGGACGGGCGAAACGCTCGCCACCGACCCGCACGCGCGGCAGGATAAGGC
>CAZNEU010000262.1:0-1968 GCA_964571915.1 uncultured Phycisphaeraceae bacterium | reverse complement strand
CGAGTTTGGCCCCGATGGGCCCCGCCACGGCGTTGGCGACGATGGCGCCGTACATCGTCGCGCCGACCGCCACCGCCAGCATCTTGCCCAGTTGGCCGATCTCGGCGGTGGCGAGGCTGCCGAAGAGGCCCACCTGCCCGATGAGCGTGCCCACGAGGCCGTAGCCGGGGCCGTAGAGCACGATCAGGTCAAAGAACTTCTTGCCCGCCTTGTGGCGTTCGCCCATGGCCATGACTTCCATGCGCAGCGTGGCCTCGATGGAGGCCGGGGCCACGCCGTCAATGGCCATCTTCAGGCCGCTGGCCAGGAACGGGTCCTTGAGTCTGGCCACCTCGCCCTCCAGCGAGAGGATGCCCTCGCGCCGGGCCTTCTCCGAGAGGTCGGAGATGATCTTGACGATCTCGGTGGGGCTGCACCCCTTGTTGAACATGAACGCCCTGATGTAGCCCGGGAGTTGGGCCAGTTTGTCCATGGGCAGGGCCATGAACACCACCGACACCGAGCCCAGGCCCACCATGAAGAAGCCTTCGATGGACCAGAACATCATGAAGTGCCCGTGCGACACCTCGTACATCACGAAGACGGTGGCGAACAGACCGATCACGATGCCGATCAGACTGGCTTTGTCCATGACAGCCCTTCACCCGCGTGCGATCATCACCCGCAACCCGCCGCGCGGCATCACAGCCGGCGTCGGCCTTGTCTTTTCGGTCCCTCCGCACACCCACTGAATCCCCCCACCGCTGCCAACGGCCCCGGGCGTGGTTATGGGCCGTCGCGGGCGGCGTGGGCATTCCTTACACTGTGCGCGTATGGCCAAGGTCGCCCGCAGCAGCAAGAAGACCGCTCGCCCCCGCCCGCCCGCCGTGCCGGCCCGCGGCCCCGTGAAGGTGCGGCCCGGCGCGTGGACGCACCAGCACCTGCTCGCCCTGCAAGGGCTGGACCGCGATGAAATGCGGGCGCTGCTGCTGCGGGCACGGTACTTCGAGCGCGAATGCCCGGCCGATGCCGCGGGCACGCTCGCGGGCCGCATCGTCGCCAATCTGTTCTTCGAGGACTCAACCCGCACGCGCATGTCGTTCACGCTGGCGGCCAAGCGGCTGGGGGCGGAGGTGGTTGATCTCTCGTCGTCGGACTCGTCGGTGAACAAGGGCGAGACCATCCGCGACACCGCCGCCAACGTGGCCGCGATGGGCGCGCACGCCATGGTCATCCGGCATCGCGCCAGCGGCGCGGCAGCCCTCGTGGCCCGGGCCACGGGTGAAGCCTTCGGCGTGTGCGTCATCAACGCGGGAGACGGCCGGCACGAGCACCCCACCCAGGGCCTGCTGGATGCGTACACCATCGCCGAATCCTTCGACCGCCTCGCCGACTTTGACCTCGCCGGCCTCACCATCGCCATCGTGGGTGATGTGGGCTCATCGCGCGTGGCGCGGTCGGACATCGCCGTGATGACGGCCCTGGGGGCGAAGGTGATTTGCGTGGGGCCGCCGGGATTGGTGCCGCGGAGTCTGGAGACGCTGGGGTGCGGCGTGGCGCACGAACTGGACCCGCTGATCGACAAGGTGGACGCGGTGAACGTGCTGCGCATCCAGTTTGAGCGGCACGCGGCGGGCGCGAAGGGGCCGGCGGAAGGGGGCGACCGGATCGGCGGCGCATCTCTGGCGCGGCCCAACGCGGTGGCGAGTTTGCGCGAGTACACGGAGTTGTACGGCCTCTCTTTGCGGCGCATCGAGCGCATGAAGCCCGCGGCGGTGATCCTGCACCCCGGCCCGATCAACCGCGGGGTGGAGATGACGGCGGCGGTGGCGGATGGGCACCGATCGGTGGTGCTCAGGCAGGTGGGGCACGGCGTGGCGGTGCGGATGGCGGCGCTGGATTTGTGTCTGAGTGTGCCGCGACGTGCGATGTGAGGCAACCGTGCCTCGGGTCCCCACACTCTCCGAGTGCGTGGTTGGCGTTGGGTAC
>CAZNEU010000261.1:0-12721 GCA_964571915.1 uncultured Phycisphaeraceae bacterium | reverse complement strand
GGACACTCGACCGCATCAAGGGCTCGCACCACACCTTCGTCAAGGCCGGCGAAAAGTCCATCGTCCTCCCGGTCCACGGCAACAAGGTCAAGCCGTGGTACATCGGCGAAATCGAGAAAACCCACGGCGTCTCGATCCGCTGACGGTCTCACGTCCGCGGAGCGCCGCCGCCTGACCCGCCCCTTCGATCCCGCCATCTGGGCCAAGGCCCGCGAACTGACGCGGCGCTACCAGATCGTTCTCGAACGCGACGAACACGCGGGTTACTTCGGCCGCACACTCGAACTCCCCAGCGCCATGAGCGACGGCCGCGACGTGGCCGCGTGCGTGCGCAACGTGCTCGAAGCCACCACGCTCTGTGTCGCGATCATGCTCGAACGCGGCGAGCGCCCCCCGCAACCGGCGGACGACCATCGACGCGAGCAGCAACTGAACATTCGCCTGAGCGCCTTCGAGAAGGCGAACCTTGAGACGATGGCCGCGGCGCAGGGCTTCCGGAGCGTTTCCGACTACGTCCGCTTCGCCGCCCTCAACAAAGTCGCCTGAGCCCAACACGTAGCGGGCGGCACGCAGGGCTGGCGGTCTATCATCGCATGCATGTACGTGCATGGAGGTTTCCCATGGCCACCAAGACCATCTCGATCGACCTGGAGGCGTACTCCCGCCTCGTCAAGTCGCGCCGCGAGAAGGAGAGCTTCAGCGAGATCATCAAGCGCGAGGTGCATCCGCCCATGAACATCGAAGAGATCATCGACACCTTCCGCAAAAACCGCCTGAGCCCCCAAGCCGAGAAGGCCGTGCGCGCCCAGATCGCCCGCCGTCGCGCCCCCATCAATCGCCGGAGCAGGCGGTATGGCCTGTCTTGATACCGACGTGCTGATCGACCTGGTCAGCCACCGCAACGCTCCGGCTGGCCGCGCTGCCGCCGCCCTGCGCGCTCTGAGCGAGAACGGCGAGTGGCTCTGCACGACCCGCGTGAACATCGCGGAACTCCTGGTCGGTGCCCACCGCTCTGCCGACCTGCTCACGGAGCTCGGCCGCATCCAGCGGGCCGTGGGCCGGCTCACGGTGCTGGATTTCAACGCCACCGCCGCCTTCCGCTTCGCCCAGGTGCTGGCGGGCCTGCTCGACCGTGGCACGCCCATCGGCGACATGGATGTCTTGATCGCCTCCATCGCACTCTGCCACGATGAGCCCATCGTCACCGGGAACGTCCGCCACTTCTCCGCCGTGCCGGGCCTGCGTGTGATCCCCTACCGATGACGCGACGGCGAGGCCCGCAACTGCGGCCCCTACCCTCGCCCCGTCATGTCCGCTCCAGGCACGCCCTCCAAGCCCGTCGCCATCCCCGCGCCCACCGGCACGCGCGACCTCTACCCCATCGAGCTCGCCCGCCGCCGCTTCATCGAAGACCAATGGCGCACCGTCGCCATCCGCCACGGCTTTGACGAGATCGATGGCCCCACCTTCGAGCACGCCTCGCTTTACGCCGTCAAGAGTGGCGACGGCATCCTCGGCGAACTCTTCCAGACCTTCAGCGGCAAGGACGAGGAGGGGGTGAAGAAGATGGGCGCGGCACTCGCCGAAGGCCAGCGCGGCCCGGGGGGTTGGAAGGCAGAGGCGATGGCGCCCTACGCGCTGCGCCCCGAGTTCACACCCACGCTGGCGAGGATGTATGCCGCGCGGGCGAAGCAGTTGTCGCAGCCCACCAAGTGGTTCTGGCAGGGGCCGTGCTTCCGGGCTGAGCGGCCACAGCGGGGAAGGTTGCGCGAGTTCTGGCAGTGGAACTGCGACATCATCGGAGCACCGCCGAGCCAACCCGCCGACGGCGCATCGACGAGCCCCACGCGCGAGCGTGGGGACACCGTCTCCTCCGCATCAGGGAGCCCCGTGCGCGAGCACGGGGCGGGCGACACCGCCCAACTCGACGCCGAGATCATCGCCGTGTGCGTGGAGTTGCTCGCCCGTCTGGGCCTCACACCAAACGACGTGAAGGTGCGCTTCAGTCATCGGGCGTACATCGACGGCATCCTGAGTACCACCTACGGCCTGCAAGCCGCACAGTTCGACACTGCCCGCACACTGCTCGACCAAGCCAACAAGGTCTCCCCCGAAGAGTTTGATCGCCGCGCGATCGCCACGGGCATTCACGCCGACAAGGTCCAGTGGTTCTCTTCGTTCGCTGGTGTGCGCCCGCTCGCCGGCGACAAGCCGTGGACCACAGAGTCCGACCACATCACTTCACTCCATCATGCGTTCGTGGCCCATGGCGTGTCGGAGTGGTGCGTGTTTCATCCGAGCCTTGCCCGCGGCCTCGCCTACTACACCGGCATGGTCTTCGAGGTCATCGTCGATGGCGAGCGTGCCATTGCCGGCGGCGGCCGCTACGACAACCTCATCGAACTCTTCGGCGGCCCCTCCACACCCGCCGTCGGCTTCGGCATGGGCGATGTGGTCCTCTCGCTCGTCCTTCAAGACAAGAAAGGCCCGAACGGCCAGCCCCTCATGCCCTCTGACCGCGACATCGCCGCGGCACTCGGCCTGCGGCCAGACGCCTTCGTCATCTCCAACGGCCTGCCCGAGAGTGATGCCCAGGTGGCCCCGCTCCTCGCCAGCCTCCGCCGCGCCGGCCTGCACGCACGCCGGAGTTACAAGAGCACCAAGAACATCGGCAAACTCCTCAAAGAAGGGGCCGATGCGGGCGCTCGCTTCGCCATCATCATCGAGAACGCCGGCGAGGCCACCATCAAGGACCTCGACACCAACCAGCAGCGGCCCGACAAGGTCCCACTCGCTGGCGTGCCCGCGAGCATCCCCGCGCCCCCACCCCACCTCCCCGCGCGCCGGTAACACGGGCCGACGCGCCGGTGCCGCCACCCTGCCACCCTCCGGTGCGGTGGCGCGAATGCCGTTTTACTTCGCGCCCACACTGGCCGATGATTCACCCCTCATGGCCATCCCCCCCATCCCGCCAACCTTCCTCATCATCTCGCAGGTCTACATCCCCGATCCGGCGAGCGTGGGTCAGCACATCGCCGATGCCGCGGCCGAAATGGCCCGGCGCGGCTACCGCGTCATCGTCTATGCCTCCGCACGCGGCTACGACGACCCGAGCAAGAAATACCCACCCCGCGAAACGCTGAACGGTGTGGACGTGCGCCGCCTGCCGCTCTCCAGTCTGGGCAAGTCGTCCATCGCCGTTCGCCTCGTCGCCCAGTGGCTCTTCCTTGCGCAAGCGGTCGTCCGCGGCCTCTTCACACGCAAACTCGTGGGCCTCATGGTCAGCACGTCGCCGCCCTTCTGCGGCGTGGGCGGGGCGCTCATCTCGCTGCTGCGGGGCGTGCCCATGAAGTACTGGGCCATGGACCTGAACCCGGACCAGATGATCGCCATGCGCAAGATCACCGAGAAATCGCTCTCGGCCCGCATGTTCAACCTCTTCAACCGCTTCACGCTGCGTCGCGCCAGCGATGTGATCGCCCTCGACCGCTTCATGGTTGATCGCCTCAACGCCAAACTCCCCCACGGCGCACTGGCCAGCAAGATGCACGTGATGCCCCCCTGGCCCCACGAGGATGAACTGGCCCGCATCACCCACGACGACAACCCCTTCCGCAAGGCGCACAACCTCGCGGGCAAGTTCGTCGTCATGTACTCGGGCAACCACTCGCCCGCGAACCCGATCGCCACCATCCTGGATGCCGCAGAGAAGTTGCAGGATGATGACCGCTTCGTGTTCATGTGCATCGGCGGCGGCGGCGGCAAGAAGGAAGTGGAGGAGCGCGTCGCCAGGGGCATCAAGAACATCCGCTCGCTGCCTTACCAGCCCCTCAACCAGATCAAGTTCTCCCTCTCCGCGGCGGACATACACATCGTCTCCATCGGCGATTCGGTCGTGGGCATCGTCCACCCCTGCAAGGTGTACGGAGCGATGGCCGTGAGCCGGCCCATCCTGCTGCTGGGCCCCAACCCCTGCCACGTGAGCGACCTGATCGACCAGCACCAGATCGGCCGGCACATCTCGCACGGCAACGTGGATGGCGCGCTCGCGGTGCTGCGCGAGATGGCCGCGATGCCGCCTGCCGACATCAAAGCCATGGGCGAACGCGCGGCCAGGGTCATCGCCACCACCCTCAACAAGGCCGCGCTCCAGAAGCGCTTCTGCGATGTGCTGGAGCGGGGCGTGAAAGACCAACCCCGCTGAGGCCGCTGTGAAATCGCACCGCTCGGTCCGACGCGGACCGCCCCCGCACGCCTCAATCCCGCCTGCGCTCCTGCTGCCGCAGCGCTTCGAGTTTCAGCAGCGTCTGCCGCTCAGCCGCCGTCAGCGTCTGCGGCGTTTTCGCTCCAGACCGCAACTGGGCCACGATCGCACGACCATCATCAATGAGTTTCTGGCCCGGGTTCACCGGCGCGCTGGTCGCGGCGGCCGCGGTTGCGGCCGCGAGCCCCGCCACGCCCGTGTTGGTGGCGAGAACCGGCGTCTCCGTCGCCAGCAGCGCGGCGGTCGTGGCCGCGGAGCCGATCGGGCTTGTCAGCACCTGCCCCTCGCCCGACGCCTGGTCGCCCTGGCACGCGCCGGCCACGAACCCGCCCCCGCACGCGAGCGCGGCAAGCACGCCGCGCCCCCGGCGGACCCCACGCCACATTGAGCACGCTTGAATCATCGCGGGCCGATGATAGCGATGCTTCAGGCCCGCACGCTTGTGCCCGAGTTATACTTCCGGACGGGAGCCGCGGCCCACGCCCGTTCCCGCACGCCCCACGCCTATCACCCGGCCGCGGAGCCCGAGCCATGCGCCCCGAAATCCACTACAACAACATCATCGACTCGGGGGAGGCCCGCCTTGCGCAGGCCCGCGCCGATGCCGCGCCGGCACTGCCGCACGACCAGATCGATGCCCGCGCGTTCTACATCACGCAGCACTACACCAGGTACACGCGCGAGAACCACGACGTGTGGCGCGACCTCTTCGACCGGCGCTGGGCCATGCTCGAGAAGCAGGTGAGCGGGCAGTTCATCGAGGGGATGAAGATTCTCCGGCTCACGCGCGACCGCCTGCCCCTGCTGGACGACCTGGTGCTCGACGCCGACATCGAGATCGCCGGGGGCGTGAAGGTGGCCAAGGGCACGCGCCTGGACGGCATCAACAAGTTCCTTGCGGCCCAGAGCAACTGGGCCAGTTACGGCGTGCCCGGCTACCTGCCCGCCAAGAGTTTTTTCGCCTGCCTGGCCCAGCGGCAGTTCCCCACCACCGTGCTCATCCGCCCGCGCGAGGTGATGGACTACCTCCCCGAGCCCGACATCTTCCACGATGTCTTCGGGCACGTGCCCCTGCACGCGCTGCGTGTGTTCGCGGATTTTCTGCAGGACTACGGGCGTGCCGCGCTCTTGTGCGACGACCCCCGCCACGTCGAGCGCCTCGGCAGGCTCTTCTGGTTCACGGTGGAGTTCGGCCTGATCCGCGAGGACAACAAGGTGAAGGTGTATGGCTCGGGCCTGGTGAGCAGCCACGGCGAGAGCGCCTACGCCCTCACCGGCCGCTGGGAGGGCGGCGGGCCCGCGGCCGAGCCCATCAAAGACCGGCCCGTGCCCGAGTGGCGGCCGTTTGACCTCGAGCGCGTCTGCGAAACGCCCTTCGAGATCGACCACTTCCAGCCGATCTACTACGTGCTGGAGAGTTTCCAGCAACTGCGGGATGCGATGAGCGCGTACGCACGCAGCGTAATGGGCTCGCCGGGCACGCCGGCGGGTGCCGCGGCGGCTGGAAGCGTGGCGAGCGCCCACGCCGATCCGGTGGGCACGGCTCTGCGGCGGCTGGGCGTGCCACGCGCGGCCCTCGACGCGCTCTGCCGACGTTGGGGCGTGACCGAACTCTCACTCTTCGGGTCAGTGCTCACCCCGGGCTTCACGCCGGCAAGCGACGTGGACGTGCTTGTGGCGTTCGCGCCGGAGCGGCGCGTGGGCCTGCTCGAGTTCGGGCAAGTGGCGGCCGCGCTGGAGCGGTTGTTCGCCCGGCGTGTGGACCTGCACACCCGGCGCGGCGTGGAGCGGAGCCGGAACACCCTGCGTGCGGGCGCGATTCTCGGCAGCGCGAGGCTGGCGTATGCCGCATAAGGACGATGCGGCCCACCTTGACGACATGATCGACCGGGCCGTGCGCGCCATGGACTACACCGCGGGCATGACGCGCGAGCGTTTCGCCAGCGACCTGCGCACGCAGGATGCCGTGATCCGGTCGCTCGAGGTCATCGGAGAGGCCTGCAAGCGGCTCAGCCCGGAGACGCTCGCGACCGAACCGGACACACCCTGGCCGCAGGTAAAGGGGATGCGCGACCGCCTGATCCACGGCTACGACGACATCGACCTCGACATCGTGTGGGACACGCTCACGGTCAACCTGCCCGCGATGCTGCCGGTGCTGCGCCGCATGCGTGCCGCGACGAGCGCTGGCTGATCGTCCGCTTCATTCCACGTTCTGCACCTGCTCCTTGATCCGGTCGATCGCGCCCTTGACCTCCACGATGGCGCGGGAGAGCGAGGCGTCGCCCGACTTGCTGGCCATGGTGTTGGCCTCGCGCAGCATCTCCTGGGCCAGAAAATCCAGCGTGCGGCCCACCGGGCCCTCCGTCGCCGTGAGCAGGCGTGTGTACTGCTCCATGTGCCCGGTCAGCCGCGTGACCTCCTCGGAGATGTCGCTGCGCTCGGCGTACACGGCGATCTCCCGGATCAGGTCCACCTCGTTGGCCCGCAACTGCGCATCCTGCAGCATCATCTGGATGCGGTTCTTGAGGCGCAACTCGTAGTCCTGCACGCACTGCGGGGCCCGCGCCTGGATGATCTTCAGGCGCTCCACGATCACCTCGCGCTGGGCCAGCAGGTCCTCCAGCAGGGCCTTGCCCTCGCGCTCGCGCATGGCCCCCAGTTTCTCGCACGCCCGCTCCAGCAGGCCGGTGTACGCGGCCCGGGCCCGTTCGATGCGGACCTCCTCGTTCGCGGGCGGGCTGAGCACGCCCGGCAGCGACAGCAGCGGGGCGATCTCCACCACCACCTTGCCGCTGGCCACCTGCGGCGTCTTGTTCAACTGCTCGATGTAGTGCCCGAGCACGGCGTGGTTGATCGTGTGCGCACCCTCCGCCGAGGCCTCGTTGCACGTGGCGATCACCGTGACCGACCCGCGGGTGAGCCGCCGCCGCACCTGCGATTCCAGTTCCGCCTCCAGCCCCTGAAACTCCTCGGGCAGGCGGATGGTGGCCTTGAAGTAGCGGTTGTTCAGCGAACGCACCTCGAGAAAGTACGACGCGCCGCCCTGCTGCATCGAGGCATCGCCAAACCCGGTCATGCTGCGGATCACGCTTGGCTCCTCGCCGTGGACACCGTGGTGGCCGTTGCGCCCGTCGCGCGGCCGGTCACTTGGGTTGCTCTGGAGCCTGGGCGGGCTCGGTGGGCTTGGACACGTCGTTGGTCGCGCCGGCGGGCTTGTCATCAAGCGCTTTCGCGCCCGCCGCGCCCTCGCCCGGCGCGGCAGCGGGGGTCGGCGTGGTCTGTGCGGGCGCGGTCTCCACCTGCTTCTCAACCACGGGCGCGCTCTTGGGCTGCACGAAATACGTCAGCCCCACCGCCGTGGCAAGGTAGAACACAAACAGCCCGATCGTCGCCACCGTGAGCGCATCGCCCGTGCGTGTGCCGAAGGCCGTCTGGCCCGAACCCGCGCCCGATCCAAACGCGCCCGCCAGGCCGCCCCCTTGCGGGCGCTGGATCAGGACCACCAGGATCAGCAACAGGCACGCGAACAAAAACAACACCGTCAGACCCATCAGGCCGATGCTGGACCACTCCACCGCGAATGTTCGCAACATGTTCGTGTCCAATGCGTTCATGCCTGCCTGCTCCGCAACTCCCGCGCCTGGCCGTGAATCCGCGGCCACCGGCGGGAGAACGCAAGTCTAGGGGGCGGCGTACTCCCTCGCCGGACTTCTGCCGATACACCCACACGAATAACATCCTCTGGCGCGGCCAAACCGTCGCCCGCACCGTTCCCTCCCGGAGTCTTCCCATGCTTGGTCGGCCTTTCTCGCTCGCACTCTTCGTTTCGGCAGTGATCGCCCCCGCCACGCTCGCCCAAATCACCGCGCCCGTGCCGGACAAGGCCAAGCCCGCGCCCGAGTGGACGCCGCCCCCCAGGCCGCCGGCGGTGAAGCCCAACGACGACGTGGTGCCCAACCCCGACGAGGTCCCGCCCAAGGTTTCCGTGCTCGTGCGCGATGAGGCGGGCACCATCCAGTACCTCAGCGACCCGGCCAACGAGGTGGCCGCGCTCAAGATCGCCGAGTCCGCCTCCATCCAGCGGCGTGAGGCCGCGCGGGCCGTCGTGGCCCTGCGCAAGACGCAGGTTCAACAGGTGCTCTCTCGCCACGCCGACAACGCCTTCCAGGTGCGCGCGGCCATGAAGGCCCTGAGCGCCGACCCGGGCAACGCCAGCGACGACCAGCACGACACCGTGAAGAACGCCTTCGACCTTCTGGTGATGCGCTTCGACCTGGTCGAGCAACTCCGCCAGAAGGATGCGCTCAGCAAGCCCCAACTGGTGAAGGTCAACGAGGCCGTGGCCGAGTATCAGCGCGAGATCAACAAGGCCGCCCGCGCCAAGTTCGCACCCAACGACGCCGACGGCATCAAGAAGGTG
Source organism: uncultured Phycisphaeraceae bacterium (assembly GCA_964571915.1). Taxonomy (GTDB): domain Bacteria; phylum Planctomycetota; class Phycisphaerae; order Phycisphaerales; family UBA1924; genus JAEUIX01. The sequence continues at coordinate 4,034 of CAZNEU010000261.1, read as the reverse complement.
GCCCGCTGGCACGCCACCCGCGGCAACACGCTCGAGGCCATGCGCGAACTCAACGTGCTCCTCGTCCGCATCGCCCAGCGCTGGGACAAGGTCAAGCCCGCCCTCGCCATCACCGGCGCCCAGGCCGCCCTCATCGCCGACTCCGAGTCCAAGGTGGCCGACGCGAGCACGCCCGCCGAGAAGGCCGATGCCATCGCGGCCGTGCTCGAGCAACTCTCCGGCCAGCAGCGCAAGGTGGCCCTCACCGCCGTGGCCGATGCGCTTCCTGCGGGCGAAAACTCCGACACCCTGCGGGGCAAGTAAGGCCCGCGGTGCGCGACCCTTGCGGGCAGGCCCCGCGGCCCCGCCCCGGCGCGTCATTCCACCGGCTTCATCAGCGGGAACAGCACCGCATCACGAATGGTCCGCTGGTTGGTCAGCAGCATCACCAGCCGATCAATCCCCAGGCCCATCCCGCCCGCCGGGGGCATGCCCACCTTCAGCGCATTGATGAAGTCCGCATCGAACGTGCGGAAGGTCGCCTCCTCCGCGCTCTTCTCGTTGTCCGCCCCCGCCAGTTGCTCGCGGAACTTGGCCGCCTGCACGTCCGGGTCGTTCAACTCGGTGTAGTGCGGGGCCACCTCCATGCCGCCGATGAACAGGTCGGCCCGGTCCGCCAGCGTCGGGTCCTCCACGTTCGGGCGCGTCAGCGGGCTGATCGCGGCGGGGTAATGCGTGATAAACGTCGGCACGCTCGGATCGAGCGAAGGCTCCGCGGCGTGCTCGAAGAGTTCGTTGATGAGCAGCACATCCGCCACCGGCGCGCCCGCGCCGGTCTTCGTCTTGATGTGCCGCGCCTCACACTCCTTGCGAACGCGGGCGGCATCGATCATGGAGAAACCGAGGGCCTTGTCAAAGAGATCGCCATAACGCACGCGCGCGAAGGGCTTGGCGTAGCCAACCGTCAGATCGCCGAACGGCAGCACGGGCGACCCTGCGCCAGCCACGGCCCCGGCCGCATCGCGCACCAGGCTCTCCGTCATCTCCATCACGGTCTCAAAGTCGCCGAAGGCGTGGTACGCCTCCAGCATCGTGAACTCGGGGTTGTGCTGCTTATCCAGCCCCTCGTTGCGGAAGTTGCGGTTGATCTCGTACACCTTGGGCATGCCACCCACCAGCAGCCGCTTCAGGTACAACTCCGGGGCGATGCGTAGGAACAGGGGCAGGCCCAGAGCGTTCATGTGCGTGGCAAACGGGCGCGCAGCCGCGCCCCCCGCCAGCAACTGCAACATCGGCGTCTCGACCTCGATGTAGCCGCGCCCGTCAAGAAACGCCCGCATCCGCGAGATGATCTTCGACCGCAACTCAAACACGCGGGCCGTCTCGGGGTTCACCCACAGGTCAACGTAACGCTGGCGGTAGCGCAGCTCCACATCGCTCAGGCCGGCGTGCTTCTCCGGCGGTGTGGCCAGGCACTTGGCCGCGGGGCGCAACGCCGCGCACCAGACCGTAACCTCCCCGGTCTTGGTCTTCATCAAGCGGCCCTCGGCCACGATCACATCGCCCAGGTCCACCGTCTTGGCGAACATGAAGCCCGCCTCATCCACATCGCGGTGGCTCGCGGCCACCTGCAAATCACCCGTGCTGTCGCGCAGCGTGAACCACAGCAACTTGCCGTTGTCTCTCAGCAGCACCACGCGCCCCGCCACCTTCACGCTGGGGCGGGCATCATGGGTAGGTCGGCTCGCCGAGCCGACATCCCGTGTAGGGCTCGCCGAGCCGACTGCGCCCTCCGCGCCCGCCTCCTTCTTCGCCGCCTTCGCCGCGGCATCCGCCGCCTGATACGCCTTGTCCGCGGCCTCGTCGTACTTGCTCTTCGCATCGGCGAGCGAATCCAGCCCGTCCTCGCGCGTGCCGTACGGCCGCAGGCCCAGCGCCGCCGCCGCCTCGCGATTGGCGCGGCGTTGGGCTTCGAGGGGGTGAACAGCGTCCGGCACGGGTGGCGTGGTCATGAAGGCCGGATGGTAGTGGTGCTCGGCGGCATCAACCGTCAGCCATACGGCAAGCGGCGCACACGGATGCGCGCATCATCAAAGACCACAATCGCACCGGCGGTCAGGTCTTCGGCGAGTTGGTCGAGGTTGGCCAGCACCATCGCCGAGAGCACTGGCGCAGATCGCCTCCGCGTCCGGAACAGCACCACACTCGGCGCCGCGGCCCGTCGCGTGGCGAGGAGCGTGCCGAAGTCGGTATCCTGGGCGACGAGCACGCGCCGCTCCCGAACCGCGAACTCAAAGATCGCTTCGTCCGCCGCGCCCGCCATGCCCAGGCTCAGCACGTGCACCGCGTCGTGGCCGCGTCCGACCAGCGGACCCACCATCAATGGCGACACGCTGTTGTCAAGAAGGAAGCGCACGGGTCAGGCCTTCAGAGGCAACTGCCGCTCGCGCACCGCCTCGGCCGCATAACGCAGCGCCTCGCTCACGTCCTCCGCCACGAGGTCCGGATGCTCCGCAATCACTTGCGCAAACGAGAGCCCCTCCGCCACGAGCCCCACCACCGTGGCGACGGGGATGCGCAGGCCCCGGATACACGGCACACCGCCCATCTGGCGATCGTTGATCGTGATGCGAGGAAAAGGGTTCGCGGCAACCATAAGGCCTCAGTGTAGGAAGCACCGCATTGGCCCGGCACGCTCTGCACCGCCACCCGTCGGTATGCTGGAACAATGCCCATGAAGGTCCGCGAGGCCATCAAACTCATCGAACGCCATGGCTGGTTCCTCATGGCCACGCGCGGCAGCCACCGCCAGTTCAAGCACGCCACCATTCCCGGCCGCGCGACCATCGCGGGCAAGCCGTCCGATGATCTCCGCCCCGGCACGCTGAATAGCATCCTCAGGCAGGCAGGCCTGAAGGACCAAGGCACATGAAATACGCCATCGTCATCGAGCGCGGCACACGCAACTACTCCGCCTTTGTGCCCGACTTGCCAGGGTGCATCGCGACTGGCGCGACCATCCCCGTCCTCCGCAAGAACGTCCGCGAAGCCATCTCGTTCCACCTTGATGGCCTGCGCGAGGACGGGCTCCCCGTCCCCAAGCCCGCCGCGAGGGCCGAGTATGTCTCGCCCCCGCGGCGCACACCGCTGCCGCGCACGGCGAGGCGTGCGGGTCGGCCGGTGCGATAAGCCTTCACGCTGCCATTCCGGCATCCGTGCAACGCGAAAGCCAACGCCGTAGGCCCCCCCGCCCGGCACGCCGCTTGCCCTTCCCTTGCAACCCGCAGGGCCGACGGCCGCGCCGGGGTCATGAAAAGGGGTTCGTCATGCGTATGGATAAGTTCACGACTGCCGCCCAACAGGCTCTGGCCGATGCCCAGAGCGATGCTCTCGGGCGCTCCAACCCGGAAGTGACGGGCCTTCACCTGCTCAGCGCACTGCTGGCAGACCAGGACGGTTCCGCGCGCGCGATCCTCACCAAGGCCGGTGCCGATGCCGGACGCGCCGCCTCCATCACCGCCACCGAACTCGGCCGTCTCCCCACCGTCACCAGCGGCAGCGGCAACACCGGCCGCGCCCTCGTCGAAGTCCTCGCCAAGGCCGATGTGCTCGCCAAGAACATGGGCGACTCCGTCATCTCCGCCGAGCACGTCCTGCTCGCCCTCGCCGAAGTCGCCGGCCCCGCCAAAGAAGTCCTCTCCGTCAGCGGCGCATCCCGCAAGGCCATCGAAGGCGCCATCAAGCAGATCCGCGCGGCCTCGGGCGTGAAGAACGTTCACGACGCCGGCGCCGAGGGCCAGTTCGAGGCCCTCAAGAAATACGCCATCGACCTCACCGAAAAAGCCGCCTCGGGCAAGATCGACCCCGTCATCGGGCGCGATGAAGAAATCCGCCGCACCATGCAGGTGCTCGGCCGCCGCACCAAGAACAACCCCGTCCTCATCGGCGAGCCGGGCGTGGGCAAAACCGCGATCGCCGAAGGCCTCGCCCAACGGATCGTGGACGGCGACGTGCCCGAGTCGCTCAAAAACAAGATGCTGCTCGGGCTCGACCTG
>CAZNEU010000260.1:0-21568 GCA_964571915.1 uncultured Phycisphaeraceae bacterium | reverse complement strand
GAAGCGTAGAAGCCGTGCTCCCGCGGCGTCGTGATTCGGGGGTGTAGTCCAAGTTTGTGGCGGTAGGGGTGTTGGTGGTTATGTGGAGGGCGTAGCCGATTCGGAGAATCGGGGTACCCAAAGGCAACCGCCAGAAACTTGGACCACACCCCCCGCACCCGCCCCCCCACCCCGCACCCCTGCGGGGATACACGCCCCCCTTGCGCCCCCGTGCCGCGGGCGGTTTTTTCGCCCCGGCACAACCCGAAGAACGAGCCGTTCACATGTCCGCCGACCACCCCACAAACCCTCCCGCTTCCTCACCCGCCGCCGACCACGGCGTGCCCATCGCCACCCACGCCGCGCCGCCCGGCGCTGAGCCCGCTTCGGCCCCAACCGATTCGCTCCCGCCCACGACACCCGCTCGGCCCGCGATGAACCCGATGAAGGGCCTTCCCTCCATCTCCAAGGCCCAGGTCGTCGGCTCCGAAGGCACCGAGCAGCCCTATCAGAGCCGGGGCGGCGGCAAGTTCGGCGGGGGCGACCGCGGCCCGCGCTCAGGCCAGCCCTCCGAGGCACCCGAGAAAGTCCCCGACACGCGCCGAACGCTGCACTCCGTCAGCGACGAATCCCGCGCCACCGGCTCCGCCGGCGGCATGACCGCCGAGATGGAGGCAGAGATCGCCGCGGCCATGGCCAGCGGCGAACTCCTGCCCGCCGACTCACCCCCCTCCCACCCCGGCAAGCCCACCATCAGCCACAGGCCCGGCGAGCCCGGCCGCATCCGCGGCCCGCGCGTGGTGGAAGGCGGCCGCGAGAAACGCCACGGCACCATCGTCTCCGTCGGCCCGTCCGACATCTTCCTCGAGTTCGGCCCCAAAGAACTCGGCGTGCTGCCGCGCGTGCAATACAAGGAGGGTGAGGAGGTTCCCGCCGCCGGCACCACCATCGAGGTGGTGGTCGACCGCTTCGACACCTCCGAGAGCCTCTTCCTCTGTTCCCGCCCCACGGCCGTGCAGAAGGCCAAGTGGGAACTGCTCGAAGTCGGCCAGGTGATCGAGGCCCGCGTAACCGGCGTGAACAAGGGCGGCCTTGACCTCGAAGTCGCCGGCCATCGCGCCTTCATGCCCGCCGGCCAGGTCAGCCTCGACCGCATCCCCGACCTCTCCATCTTCATCGGCGAGAAGTTCACCTGCACCATCGTGCAGGTGGACACGCGCGGCAAGGGCAACATCGTCCTCTCCCGGCGCGACATGCTCAAGGTCGAACGCGAGGAGAAGGCCAGGAAGATCAAGGAAACCCTCCAGGAGGGCCAGACCGTCGAGGGCACCGTCCGCAAACTCATGCCCTTCGGCGCGTTCGTCGACATCGGCGGCATCGACGGCCTCATCCACATCTCCGACCTCAGTTACGACCGCGTGCTCCCCGGCGAGAAGCACATCGCCAAGCACGTCAACGAGGGCGACGTCGTCAACGTCAAGGTCCTCAAGATCGACTGGGAAGCCAACAAGATCAGCCTGGGCCTCAAGCAACTCGCCAGCGACCCCTTCGCCGTCGCCACCGGTGCCGTCGCCATCGGCTCCGATGTCTCGGGCACCGTCGTCCGCCTCACCGAGTTCGGCGCCTTCGTCAACATCGCCCCCGGTGTCGATGCCCTGCTCCACGTCTCCGAAATCTCGCGCAAGCGCATCAACGCCCCCGGCGATGTCCTCAAGCAGGACCAGGTCATCACCGCCCGCATCATCAAGATCGAGGCCGACACGCGCCGCATCAGCCTCTCCATGCGGGCCCTCGAGAAAGCCCCCGAGGCCGACCCCAACGACCCCCGCGCCAAAGTGCGGGCCGAACGCGAGAAGCAGGCCGCCGAACGCCTCGCCGAGATCAGCAAGGAAACCCCTCAACTCCGCAAGCAGCGCGAGAAGTTCCGCGGCAAGAACCTCTCCGGCGGCTTCGGCGAGAAGGCCGCGTTCCTCGGCGGCGGACTGGGCGACCTCAAACTCGGATCGTGAGCACGCCCCCACGCACGCCCCCACGCACGCGCCCGCCGCGACGGGTCGGCGCGGCGTAGGGTGGTCCACCACATGATCCTCTTCGCGGTCTATGCCGTGGTGGTCTGGTGGATGGCGATGCGCCACCGCCGCACGCTCGTCGGCTTCGCCATCGCCGCGCTCTGCGCCCTGCCCATGCTGCTCGCGGCACAGTACGTCCCCGCACTCGCCACCTTCGGCATCACCACCGGCACCGTCCCCGCCACGCCCGGGCGCGGCCTCGAAGGCCTTCAGATCCTCCTGTGGGCCGAGGCCGCCGTGGTCGCCAGCGTCTCACTCTTCATCGTCTGCCTCCCACGCCCGCCGCGCGGGCGCCACTGCCGCTACTGCTGGTACGACCTCACCGGCCTCGATGCCGAAGCCGACCTCTGCCCCGAGTGCGGCACCCCCCGCGACGGCTACACCAGCCGCGCACCATCGCCCGATGCGAAGGCCACACCGCGGGTCAAGAGAGAAGACCTCGGGTCAGGATGAATCAGCCACAAGGGTTCGGGAACCGCCCGAGACACCGGACGCGGTGGCCTTGAATTCCTGATTTGGACATTTGGCCATTTGCTATTTGGCCATTTTTCTCACGCACACGCCTTCACCGCCGCCGCCTGATCCTCCACGATCGTGAAGCCCGAGTCCAGCCGCGTGAGTTTCATCACGTTGCGGATCGACTCGTTCATGCGGAAGATCGCCACCTTGCCCTTGTCGGCCTTGGCCATGCGGTTGATCGCCACGAGCATCCCCAGGCCCACGCTGGCGATCAGCCCCACCGAGCCGAAGTCGAGCGCCACCTTCCATTTCAGCCCCTTGGCCAGCGGCGTGATCTCGTTCTGGATGATCGTCGCCTCGTACTCCGCGAGTTTCTCGCACTTGAGCGCGACGACGAGCACGCCGTTCTCGGCAACGGCCTTGATGAGTTGTGATTCAAACATGGTGGGGGCTGCGATGGGGGAAGGAGGTGCGTCCGCACGGATCATAACCGCTCCCGCGTTTGCCGTTTCACGCCCCGCCGCGCCGCCCGGCGTGGCCAGGCCTCCCCGCAGCGCTCACCGCCCCGGCCTGTCCCGCAACACCGCGTGGCAGTCCTTGCAACTCGCCGCGACCAGTTTCATGGCCGCCGCCGCACGGGCCTGATCCACCGCCCCACCCCCTTCGCGCCGCCCCGCCCCGCCCACCGCACCCCCGGCCAGCGCCTGCTCGAGCGCCGTCGCCGCCCTCACGGCCGCGGCCGTCTGCGCGGCAAACTCCACCCCTTGCACGCCAAACTCCCCCCCCAACGCCGCGTGCTCACCCCACACACGCAGGCCCTCCGCCAGCCGTCCCGCCTCCGCCACAGGAACCAGGTCCGGATGATCCGGCGGCACCTGCCATCCCGCCCTCGCAATCACCTTCAGGCGGTCCATCGCATCATCGATCACCAGCATCGCCGCCACCTGCCCGTCGGGGCGCGTGGTCTCCGGAAAATCCGCGGGCGCGGCATCCACCTCCGCGGGTGTCAGCACCGTCGCCGCCGCCGCGCACTGGTACAGGCCGGTGTACGCCTCCGATGTGCCCGATACCTTCATCCTTTCCACGCCCCGCTCCGGCGCAATCCACCCCAAACTCGCCAGCGCACTGGCCGCGGCACCGGCCGAGCGGTGCTTGCCGTGGTGGCAGTGAATGTACATCGGCTTGGGCAGGTCGCGCACGACCCTTGCCAGTTCGGCCCGGCGGCCCTGGTCAAACCCGTCGTAGCCGATGGGCAAGTGTACGTACCGAATCCCCCGCGCTCCCGCGCTTGCCACATCCGGCGCTGCACCATCAACCGAAAGAATCGTCCGCACGCTCCACCCACTCAACGTGTCAAACCCTGCATCGCCCTCCGGCACCGATCCCGACAGCACCCCCTCGTGAAACGACACCACGTTGCGTAGGCCGGGCGCATCCGCCGCTTTCACCGCATCAACCCGCGGCATGGGGACGGGCGCGACCACCGTCGCTGCGGGCGGCACGACGCTCACACACGCCGCCACAACACCGGTGGAAATCAGCGCGGCCGCGGCAAGCAGGAGTCTCGTGGGCACGCTCATCGTGGTCGCTTCATCAGCATCACGCCACCACAAACAGCGCGGTGGACAGATACCGCTCCGCGAACGAGCACGCGATGGTCACGATCCGTTTGCCCTTGAACTCCGGGCGCGCCGCCAGCCGGGCCGCCACGCACACGTTGGCGCCGCTCGATATTCCCCCCATGATCCCCTCTTCCTTCGCCAGCCGGCGTGCCCACTCGAAACTCTCGTCGTTGCTCACCTTCTCCACGCCGCTCAGCAGCGTGGTGTCCAGGTTCTTGGGCACAAACCCCGCGCCGATGCCCTGAATCTTGTGCAATCCCGGCGCGCCGCCGGAGATCACGGGCGAGGCCTCCGGCTCAACCGCGATCGCCAGGAACGCCGGGTTGTGCCTGCGGATGAACCGCGTCACCCCCGTGATGCTCCCGCCCGTGCCCACGCCCGCCACGATGGCATCCACCTTGCCGCCCGTGTCGGCCCAGATCTCCGGGCCCGTCGTGGCCTCGTGAATCGCCGGGTTGGCGGGGTTCTCAAACTGCTGGGGCGTGAAGCCGCTCTTGTCCTCGGCCAGCAACTCCGCCGCGCGGGCGATCGCCCCGCGCATGCCCTTGTCGGCCGGCGTCAGCACCAGGTGCGCCCCCAGGTGCTTGAGCACCGCGCGCCGCTCGATCGACATCGACTCGGGCATGGTCAGCGTGAGTGTGTACCCCTTGGCCGCGCACACAAACGCCAGCGCAATGCCGGTGTTGCCGCTGGTGGGCTCGATGATGCGCGACACGCCCGGGGTGATCTTCCCCTCCCGCTCCGCCGCGGCGATCATCGCGTTGGCGATCCGGTCCTTCACCGACGCGCAGGGGTTGTCGAACTCGAGTTTCAGCAGCACCTCGGCCCCGCCCCTGGGAATCACACGGTTGAGCCGCACCAGGTGCGTCTGCCCGACGCACTCCACCATGCTTGCGTACACACGATTGTGAATCGGGGCAATCGTCTCTGCGGCCATCGGGGCAACTCCTTTCGAAAGGGGGGTGCCCGGATCGTACCAAATGTCTTGGCTCGCGTCGCCTTCCCGGCTCGCGTCTGGCGTCTGGCGTCTCCCTCAGTGCCGATCGTGCCGCAGCACCTTGCTCGCCAGGCCCACCATCTCCATCACGCGGATGGTCAGGTACGACACGTCCAACTCGTACCACTTGTGCCCGTGGGCCGCGCTCCGCTGGTCGGCGTGGTGGTTGTTGTGCCACCCCTCGCCGTTGGAGATCAGGGCCACAAACCAGTTGTTCCGGCTGTTCTCGCCCGTCTCGTGGCTCTGGTAGCCGAACAGGTGCGAGAGCGAGTTCACGCTCCAGGTGATGTGCCAGACCAGCACCGTCCGCACCAGCACGCCCCACACCAGCACGCTCGCCGCCAGCCGCCCGGCCTCGGCCCCGTCGCGCGTGAAGAGCCACCCGGCTCCCAGCGCCACCGCGCCGATCAGCAGCGCGTGGGCCACGTACACCCACAGCCAGTTCAGCCGCCGCTCCATGTTCAGGTAAAAAGGCTGCTTCAGCAGGTCGCGTGAATACCGCTGGTACAGGTGGACCGAATCGGTGGAGCGGTTCTCCACCATCAGCCAGCCCATGTGCCCCCAGAAAAAGGCCACCAGCGGCGAGTGCGGGTCAGGCTGCTCATCCGAGTGCTGATGGTGCTGGCGGTGAATCGCCACCCAGCGCCCCGGCCCCTCCTGCAGGCAGCACACGCCCAGGATCGCCAGCCCCCGCTCCACCCACCACGGGCACACAAAACTCCGGTGCGTGAGCAGCCGGTGAAAGCAGACGTTCAAGCCCAGCGTGCCGAACACGTACACCCCCAGCACGCACGCCGCCACGCCCGACCACGAGAAGAGCCACGGCACGAACGCCAGCAGCGCCAGCGCGTGTACCGCCACAATGCTCAGCGTGTACGCCCACCGGATGCGCAGGTGGTCTTCCGCCGGCGGCGGCACCAGCACCGCCTCGGGCAAGGGCAGGCGGGCACGAGGCGATGCCTGTGCGGAGGGGAGTGTCGGTGCGGAAATCAGTGGGATGGTGATGTGTTGAGCGACGAGCATTTCCTTCCACGAGGCGGTTCTGCCGCCCCGCCACCCTCAGTTTATCCTCGCCGGGCCCCCCACGAGCCGCCGCGCCCCGGAAACCGAGATACCGTCCGACCACTCAGGGCTGCGCCGCCCCGCCCGTCGCCGGAGAATCCGCCGGCGCTTCGGGGGCGTACACGTCGCTCATCCCCGGCAGGGCTTCGAGCGTCCCGTCGCGGGCCACCCGCAGGGTGGCCGTGGAGACCAGGTAATCCAGGATGGCGTTGCGAAGGTCCGTCACGGCCTGATCCCGCGCGTTCTCCGCGCGCAGCAGTTCGTTGTTGGTCTCAACAATCTGCTGGGCCGTCACCTCGTCGCGCTTCAGTTCCTGCTCCTCCAGCCGCCGCTGGTTGATCTGCACCGCCTGCTCCGCCAGCGTCAGCGCAAACCGGGCCCGGTCGATCTGCCGCACCCTCGAGCGCACCTCCACGATCACCGTGTCGCGCGTCTGCTCCACGTCGCGCTGTCGCTGCGCCACGGCGATCGTCGCCGCACGCACGTTCAGCCGCTCGATCTGCCTGTCCAGCGGCACGCTCAGCCGAATCCCGCCCTGATACACCACGTCCCCCGGCTCGTACACCAACCCGCCCTCGCGCGGCGCACCATCGGCCCCGCTGGCCGGGCGCACCCGGCCCGTGATGGACCCGAACAGATTCGCGTCCGGCAGCAGCGTGTTGCGCGCAAACTCCACGCTCCGCCGGGCATCGTCCAGCCGATCCCGGCGCGTCTGCAGGTCCAGCCGATACTCAAGCGCCATCTCCGCCGCGGCCTGGGGCGCAATCTCCGGCTCCGGCAGCCGCAGCTCCACCGTCTCCAGCCGCACCGCCTGGTTCACGTCCAGCCCCAGCCGCACCTTGAACCGGTCCAGCGCCAGAATGAAAAACTCCCGCAGACTCGCCAGCGTCGAGCGCCCCTGCAGCACCTGGCTCGCCGCGATCGCCGTCTGAAACTCCGCCAGCCGCCCCGCCTCCACCAGCGCGCCCGTGCGCGTCTGCAGGTCCACCAGACTCTCCAACTGCCGCTCCTGATTGCGGATCTGGGCCGCCTGCTGCACCAGCGTGAAGTAGTCCCGCGCGATCGACACCAGATACGACCGCCGGAAATCCTCGAACGTCCGCGCGCCGTACACCAACTCCCGCTCCGCCTGGATCAGGTCGGCACGCGCCGCATCGCCCGCCCCGCGCAGCAGCGGCAGGTTCCCCGACAGCACCAGCGACGAACTCTGCGTGTACCTCCCCGTGGCCGACGTGCGCAACTGCTCCGTCGCGTCCCACACCCACGTCGCCGCCACGCTCGCCCCGTTCTCAAACCGCTGCGTAACGCCCAACTGGTTCATGATCGACAGCGGCACCTGCTCGCGAAAGTCGCCGGGCGTGTCCGTCTTGTCCACCATCACCGTGCTGGTCGCGAAAAACCGCGGGTTGAACGCGTGCCGCTGGATCAGCAGCCGGATCGCCGCGAGGATGTACTCCTCCTCCGCGCTCAGATACTCCCGCGCCGTCCGCTGCGCCTGCCGCCACGAACCGCGCAGGTCCAGACGCAGCGCGTCGTCGGGCGTGCGCGCAAACGCCTCCAGCCGCGCCGCCACGTCCCGCGCCTCATCCGCCGGCACAAACGACAACTCTTCCGTCCCCGGGTTCACGCTCGGCGGCGCCTTGATCTTGGTCCCCGCACCCGCGTTCGTCGCGTCCCCAAACTCCCGCCGCGGCACCCGGCTCGACGGACCCAGCAGCCCACTCCGCCGCTCGATCAGTTCGGCCGTCTTCGCATCCACATCCGCCAGGTTGTCTGTGCAGCCCCCCACGGTACCGGACACCAACAGCAGCCCACCAATCAAACCCCGACTCATGGTGGCTTTGGTGCTGCCCGCTCGGTGCATAGTGCGTCCAAATCGGAAAATGTTAGGGCAAACAACTGGCAAAGGTCAGGCCGATTTTGGCTCAGAAAGCATCCAAATGTACGCCCTTCGCGTCCCTTCGTTGCAGTTGAGTGTTCACTTACCTATGCTTGTCAAGATTCGTTCTGGCACGCGGCTGGCTCTCCATGCCAGCCTCAGAATCGGTTTTTGATCGGGTCCGCACGGACGGGGCCCGCACGCGTGCGTTCGGGGGAGAGCCGCTCATCCAGCCACCGGCTGGAGCGCGGGCCAGTGAGAGGCGCCGGATCGCGCCCTCCGCCGGTGCTTTGGCCCTTTCCGGAGTTTCCCCCTACCGATGGCCGCGCTCACCTACGACGGGCAAAGTTTCATGATCGATGGTCGCCGGATCTGGCTGGTCGCCGGTTCGGTCGAATACACGCGCTGCCCGCGCGAAGCGTGGCGAGAGCGCATCGCCGCCGCCCGCAACGCCGGCCTCAACACCATCACCACGTCCGTCGTCTGGGCCCGCCACGAGGCCCGCGCCGGGCAGTTTGATTTCACCGGCGACAACGACCTCCGCCACTTCGTTGAACTCGTGGGCCAGGCCGGGCTCTACCTGGTGCTGCGCATGGGCCCCTACCAGGGCAACGGGTGGGACTTGGGCGGCCTGCCCGCCTGGCTCCTGGGCAACGCCAACATCACGCTCCGCACCACCAACCAGCCCTTCCTCGAGTGCTGCTCGCGCTTCATCGGCGCCGTAGCGCGCCAGGTGGCCGACCTGCAGGCCACCGGCGGCGATGCCGTCGATGCCCGCAAGGCCGGCCCCATCGTCCTCGTGCAGAGCGAATCGGGCTGGACCTGCGGCCACGACCAACTCGCCCACGGCTACCTGGGCGAACTCAACCGCTACCTGCGCGAGTCCGGCTTCGAGGTCCCCTTCGTCAACGCCAACAACCTCTGGCAGGGTGTCGAGGGCGAGATCGACGGCTGGGTGGGCACCGGCCCGCTCCTGGCCAACCTCCGCCAACTCAACATGGTCCGCCCCAGCCAGCCGCGCTTCGTAGCGGAGTATCGCCTGGGCACCCGCGCCACCTGGGGCCGGCCCGCCGCCAAGCCCGCACGCACCGACGAGGTGCAGCGCGGCCTGCTCGAAATCCTCGCCGCCGGCGGCCAGTACAGCGTCGAACCCTTCTTCGGCGGCACCAACTTCGGCTTCTCCGCCGGCCGCCTCGGCGACGGCCCCGACAGTTTCGCCGCCACCAGCGACGACCGGGGTGCCCCCCTCGACGAGGCCGGCCGCCCCCGTGAAACCTACCACGCACTCCGCCGCGTGAGCATGTTCGCCTCACGCTTCGGCCGCCTCCTCAGCCACCTCGACAGCAAGCGCCACGCCGTCACGCTCGTGCCGCCCCGCGCCGGCGACGGCGAACGCCGCGCCAAGGGCGGCAAGGCCGCCGCCCACATCGGCTACGACGGCCCGGTCATCGTTCACGCCAGCGGCAGCCAGGGCCACGTGGTCTTCATCTTCGCCCCCGAGCCCGGCGTGGCCGACCACACGCGCGACGCCGTCGACCTGCTCCTCCCCGACGGCACGACTCTGCCCGTCTTCCTGGGCGACCAGCCCGTGGCCTGGGTCCTGCTCGACACCCGCATCGTCGGCCGCTCGCAACTGGATTACTGCAACCTCTCCTGCGTCGCCATCGCCGGGCGCGTGCTGGTCATCTGCGGGCCCGCCGGCTCCGATGCCCGCCTCTCCATCAACGGTGCCGAACTCCAGGCCCACGTGCCCGACGGCGACGAACCCCTGCTCATCGACCACGAGGGTGTCATCCTCTGCCTCACCCCCGACACGCTCCTCCCCCACCTCCACATCGGCGACGACGCCGTCTACAGGGGCATCGACGGCCTCACCCACGACGGCCAGCCCATCGTGCCCGCGTGGGGCGCGAAGTACCGCAAGGTCCACAACGAAGCCGCGTGGCAGACCGTCGCCGCCGAAGAAGCCCCCAAGATCGTCGTCAAAATCCCGCCCCCTCCTCCCGTCTACGTGCGCGGCCGGCGCAAACTGCCGCCCCCGCCCAAGATCGTCAAGATCAAGGGCAAGAACACGCTCGTGCCGCCCCCCGAGCCCACCACCCAGATCGTCATCGGCAAGCCCACCGGCTTTGTCATCCCCCACACCAAGCCCATCGGCAAGGTGTCGCTGTCCCACTGGCTCTGCGCCGCCCAGGATGCCTACCTCGACGGCACCGGCCCGCGCTTCGCCTCCATCAACGGCCCCGCCGAACTCGGCAAACTCGGCGCGGCAAGCGGCTACGGCTGGTACCGCATCACACTGAAAAACGCCTCCCCCGGCACCGTCCTCCTCGCCGCGCCGCACGCCGGAGACCGCCTCGCCTTCTTCGAGGACGGCAAACGCATCGCCAACATCGGGCGCGGCCCGGGCGCCGAACCCACCGCCAAACTCCGCCTGCACAAGGGCGAGCAGACGCTCGTCGTTCTCGCCGAAAACCTCGGCCGCTTCGCCGACGGCGCGCAACTCGGCGAGTTCAAGGGCATCTTCGGCCACCTCTGGAGCGTTGATCCACTCCGCATCTCCAAGGGCGAGGTGTACGAGGCCGATCCCATCGACGTGCTCGGCTTCAAGGCCCCCCTCTGGAACGTCGCCCCGGGCGACGCCACCGAATCCCGCCGCCTGCGCTGGGCCTTGCCCGGAAAGCACAAGGGCGGCATCCTCGTCCGCCTCAACCCCCGCGGCCATCGCGGCCTCATCCTGCTCAACGGCAAGCCCTTCCGCTTCTTCGACCAGAGCGGCCCCGACACCCTCTTCATCGAGCCCGCCCAACTCTCCAAGGGCAAGAACATCCTCGAACTCGCCCTCCTCGGCGGCGGTGCGGCCGCCCTGCGAGACCTCGCCGAGGCCGTCGAGTTCCTCGATTGCGACGACAACCTCACCGCCAAGGCCGAGTGGAGTTTCGCCAAGTGGGAGCAGCCCCCCGCATCCGCCTTCCACACCGAGCACAAGCGCGGCCACGAACCCCGCTGGTGGAAGGCCACCTTCCCGCTCGCCCACGCCGCAGACCTGTACCTCGACACCGACGGCCTCAGCAAGGGCCAGGCCTACGTCAACGGCAAGCACCTGGGCCGCTACTTCACGCAGACCGAAGCCGGCCAGAAGGTCGGCCCGCAGACCGAGTTGTTCGTTCCCGCCGCGTGGCTGCACGCCGGCAAAGACAACGAGGTCGTCCTCTTCGATGAGCACGGCTTCTCGCCCGTGAAGGTGCGTCTCATCGGCATCAAGGCCTGATGCCTTTGGGTACCCCCACTCTCCGAGTGGGGTCCGACCTCTCTGTGGTCCGGCGGTCCCCGCCGGTCCGCCTGGCCCTCACTCATCATCCCGCGGCTCGCCCTCTTTGCGCGTGCGCGGCATCTGCCGCAGCACCTTGTCCACCAGCCCGTACTCCAGCATCTCGGCCTCGTCCAGCCACTTGTTGCGGTCGCAGTCGAGCATGATCTGCTCCGCCTTCTGCCCCGTGGCCTCGGCGTAAATCTTGTACAGCCGCTCGCGGATGCGCAGCATCTCCCGCGCCTCGATCTCCAGGTCCGTCGCCTGCCCCTCCAGCACCCCGCCGATCAGCGGCTGGTGCATCAGGTTGCGCGCGTTGGGCAGGCAGAACCGCTTGCCCCGCGTGCCGCTGGCCGCGATCAGTGAGCCCATGCTCGCCGCCTGCCCCACGATGTACGTACACACATCGCACTGCACGAACTTCATCGTGTCGATGATGCCCATGCCCGACGAGACCGACCCGCCCGGCGAGTTCACGTACAGGTGAATGTCGCTCTTGGGGTCCTCGTTCGCCAGGAACAGCGTCTGGGCGATCACCAGACTCGCCACCTCATCGTTCACCGGGCCGCCCAGGAAGATGATGCGGTCCTTCAAGAGCCGCGAGTAGATGTCGTACGACCGCTCGCCGCGGCCGGTCTTCTCAATCACGATGGGAACGAGGTAAGACATAGAAGGCACCGGGGGCTGGGCACTGGGCACTAGAGAAACCTCAACGCTGCTGCCCGCCCTGGACACCACTAGTGCCCGATGCCTAGTGCCCAGTGCCTTCTTGCTCGGTCACTTCTTCGGCGGCTCCGCGATCACCTCATCCACGAGCCCATACGCCTTGGCCTCCTCGGCGTCGAAGTACTTGTCGCGCTCGCCGTCCTTGCGCACCTGCGCGGGCGTCTGCCCCGGGTGCTTCGCAAGAATGTTGATCAGTTCGTTCTTGCTCTTGATGATCTGCTCGGCCTGAATGCGGATGTCCTCCGCCTGCCCGCCCACGCCGCCGTAGGGCTGGTGGATCATCACCTTCGCGTGCGGCAGAATGAACCGCTTGCCCTTGGTCCCCGCCGTCAGCAGCACCGCGCCGCCAGAGTACGCGCGACCCAGGCAATAGGTGCTCACGGGGCTGCCCAGGAACCGCATCGTGTCGTACAACGCCAGCGTGTCGTCCACCGCGCCGCCGGGCGAGTTGATGTACAGGTGAATGTCCGTCGCCGATTTCTGCTTGTCCAGGTACAGCATCTGCATCATCACCCGCGCGGCGGATGACGGGTTGATCTCCCCGATCAGGAACACCACCCGGTTCTCCAGGAGCAACTCGTCGATCGTCATCTCACGCGTGCGCTGATAGGTGATGCTCACGTTCGATCCTTTGAGAGGGCCACGCCGCCAGGCCCGCGGGTCCGGAGAAACACTGATAACCGCACCGCCACCGAACAGGTGGCGGCCGGTTCGAGCAAGGACGGTAGGTGTATCGGCAAGGCCCGTGCCGAGAGTGAGGCCCGCCCACCCCGGCGCACGCGCGCCACCATGGCGGGGGGCGTGCCTCACACCCCGCCCGCCGCCGCACGCACACGCTTGAGATCAAACTTCAACATCGCAAACACGGCCGACTCCAGCGTACCGGCCGCCACCGCAGTCTCCACAAGATGCGGGCCCTGCCTGCTCCACCGCTGAAAGCACCCCGTGTCAGGGTCAATAACGATGTACTCGGCCACGCCGAACCTCTCATAGTCCTCGCGCTTGGTGATCAGGTCCACCGGCTTGCTGGAGGGCGACAGCACCTCGATCACCAGGTCGGGCACTTCCGTCAGACAGTCCGGGTCGCCACACAGCCGCCCGGCCCGATACACCGACACGTCCGGGCGATACACGAGCGCATCCGCCAGCCGAACATCGGTGTCGAGATAAATCTCCGCGTGCCCGGGCTCCACGCACGCCCGATCAATCTGCCGGAACAACTCCTGCACGACGCGCTGATGCCGCGGAACGGGGCTTGGCGACACGGTGATCACTCCGTCGATGAGTTCCATCCGCGCGTCCATCTCGCCCAGCGACAGAAACTGGTCGGCACGCATTCGCAGGCCCATATAGGCCGTCGCAACGGGGTGGCGGGGCGCGGCGGACATCCTGAAATCATACAACGCTCCGCTCAACGACGCTCAGCACACACATAATCGCCCCCGCCGCCTTCGCCGCCCCATCCTCTTGTCTCACCTCCACCCCCACCCGCGCCGCTCGCTCCACAAACCCCTCCGCCGGGTCCAGCACGCGCCGCAGCGCACGTTCCAGCGACTTCACAGAAACCCGCTTCCGCTTCACCTTCACCGCCACACCCAGCCGCACCAGCCGGGCCGCGTTGTCCGGTTGGTCGTGCGCAAAGGGCACGCACACCTGCGGCCTGCCCGCCCGCATCGCCTCCGCCGTCGTGCCCGCCCCGCACTGATGCACGATCGCCGCGCACCGCGGCATCAACTTCGAATACGGTGCGTAACTCACCGCCAGCGCCCGCACGCCGTCGCACCCCCGCGGCACGGCCTGAGAGCCCACCAGCAGCACGCACCGCCGCCCCAGCAGCCGCGACGCTTCCACCGCGTGCTCAAAGAACCCCGCGGCCACATCCACCGCCGCCGACCCCAGCGTGAACAGGATCGGTGCCTCACCCGCCGCCAGGAACCGCTCCAGTTCCTCGTTCGCCGTGGCCGCGTGCGGGTCGTCAAACAAACACGCACCCGTCGCCACCGTGTGCGCCGGCCAATCGCGCTGCGGCGGACCCAGCAGCGGCGAGAACATCGCCAGGTTGAGCGTCTTTGACACCAGCCCGCCCATGATCGGGTGCCGCGGGTCGCGCGGCAGGCCCAGCCTCGCCCGAAACGCCCGCAGCGGCTTGGCCCACCGCCACGTGACCACCTTCGCCAGCCCGAAGATGAACTTGTACGGCCACGGCCGCAGCGGACGAAACACCTCGAACCACGGCAGCGGTGGGATCACCATCGGGTCGTACGCCGAGAACAGCATCATCGGTTGCAGCACCGTGTACACATACGGCATCCGCAACTGCTCCGCCACCATCGGCGCCCCCAACGCCAGCGGGTGCCCCACCAGCACGTCGTACCCCCCCTCCCGCACCGCCTCGAGCAGGGCCGCGTGCGCGCGCTCCAGCCACGGCAGCACGATCCCCTTGAAGATGTAATCGCCCCCCTTGGTCTCGTGCATCACCATCTCCATGCTGATGCCGTCGGCCTCGAAGTCCTTGCGCGACGGCGGCAGGGAGACGAACCCGATGCCGGCGCGGGTGATCGTTTCGCGGTGCTCCTCGCCGGTGCCGATGGTCGCAGACACACCCCGCGCCACCAGCGCCCGCGCCACCGCCACGTACGGGTGGATGTCGCCGCGCGAGCCGAAGGTGCAGAAGAACACACCGCCCCCGCGCTGCCCCCCGCCCGAGCCACGTGCCCGTGTGGCTTGCTCAGCCGCCGTCGCCGAATCATCGCCCGTGCTCACTCCCCCTCACCCCGCCGCGCCTCTCCCGGCACGCGCCCCGGGCTAGGCACCGCGTTATCGCGCCCCAGCACCAGCCAATCCGCAATCTCCACCGCCTCCGCGAAACTCGCCTTGGCGTGCTCCACGTTCCCCGCGCTCGCCAGCACACGCCCCGTGAACAGGTGCTCCACCGTGGGGATCGCATCCCCGCACACCAGCACGCTCCGGTCCACATCCGTGCGCGGCAAATCCAGGTCCACCGGCCCCTCGCCATCACGATCTCGCCCGGTCGAAACCAGCAGCCCGCACAAGCCCGGCGTCACACCCGGCAGCGGGAAGAGGTCCACACCCTCCGCCAGCGATTCGGGAGCCTCCTCAAAGCGGTGCAGGATCGCCACCTCGCGCTCGATCGTCTCGCGCAGTTCCTCATCGCTGTGCTCCACCGCGTGCCGCAACGCCGACACCAGCGGGATGCCCACCATCTCGCGCTCGGTGCGATGGATCAGCCAGCGGGCATTCTCGAACGCATCAATCCCGCGGTGCGTGTCGAGGTGAAAACTCGTCAGGAACACGATCGTCACGTCGTCGGGCGTGATGTTCGCCCGCTCCGCCAAGCGTGCCCCCAGGGCCTGAGACGGGAGCCCGGGGTCCACCAGAATCGTCTCCTCGCGCGTGCGGATCAGCGTCGTCGTCGCGTGCCCGGTGCGCACGGGCCGCCGCTCGCCCCACAGCGGGTGGGCGCCCAGGGTTCCGATCGAGATGACGCGAAGGTCGATCAAGCGGTGAGCAGCGAGCCGTGAGCGGAGAGCCAGAAAGAATCCACGCACCGAGCCTTTGCCTCTTCCGATTTGCGATTTGCCATTTGCCCTTTGCCCTTTTTCCTCACCCCTCCACCGCCACATCCCGCTGACTCATCAGCCGCACCAGCACCGGGTGCCCCTCTTTCTTCTTCCGCCGCAGGGCCTCCACCACCACGGGCGGGCACATCTTCCGGAGCACACGCAGGTCCCGCCCCATCGCCGTGAGTTGCTTGATCAAACTCGAACTCGTGTACGCGAACGTCTGCCCCGCCACCACAAACGCCGTCTCCAGCCCCGCCACTTCTCGATTTGTCAGCGCCTGCTGCACCTCGTTCTGCAGGTCAGACAGATTCCTGATGCCCCGCAGCAGCACCGTCGCCCCGCACCGCTTCGCGAAGTCCACCGTCAGCCCGCTGAACGCCTCCACCCGCACCCGCGCCCCCGCGGGCTCGCGCCGCTCCAACTGCCCGATCAACTCGCGCGTCATCTCCACGCGCTCCGCGGCCGAGAACAACTCGCCCTTGCCGGGGTTGCGCCCCACCGCCACCACCAGATCATCAAACAGCCGCCTGCCCCGCGCAATCACATCCAGGTGCCCGAACGTGACCGGGTCGAAACTCCCCGGGAACATCGCCACGTGCCGATGCGCCACCCTTCCCGAACCCCGTCTTGTCGCTCGTTTCGCCACGCCGGGAGTTTATCCGGACGCGCGGCCACCAGCACCGCCCCTTCCCGGCCTCCCCACCCGCACAGCCCCACCAGCGCGGCACACCCGCCGCGCCCGCGCCTTGCACGCCCTCGCGATGAATCCCACTCTTCCCCTGCCCGCCGCCACGCCCAGCCGCGACGGGCGACAACCCCCGCGCCACGCAGGCCAACGACGACCACGCCCGCCCCTGCCAAACGCCCCGCGACGGAATGCCTCCCCGCCGCGGGGTGTTTCTTTCTTTGCTCACGTCGCCGGCGCGGCAGGCAGTGGCCCGGCCGCCACGAGCCGCTTCCGGGCCGCGTCCACCGCAAGGTTCAGGCCCTCGAGCGTGCGAGCGCCGAGGAGCTTGAGGTCGCCCGGCTCCGCGAAGACGACCTCGTCCACGGTGAACGCTCGCCCCACGCGCACAATCGCAAAGCCCACCGCTCGCGTGATCGTCTCCCCATTGGCCAGCACGAACCGCAGATCCTTCTTCTCACGCTTGATGCCCAGTTTGTCGAGCACGGCCCCGGGCACCCACGTGAACTCCGAGCCGGTGTCCACCAGCGCATCCGCCACCGCCGCCCCGCTGCGGCGGTTGGCCACATGCTCGATGCGCAGCGTGGTACGAAACGTGCCCATGCGGCAATGCTATCTGGCAGCCGCGATCCCGTCCTCGGCCTAGATCCCCGGCGGCGCCGGAAAATCCACCGCCGTCGCGTTCACGTGGTTGAAATAGTTCGTGTACACGGCCAGGGCGTACACCGCCACCACCTCCGCCACCGCCCCATCGCCATACCCCGCGGCCTTGAACGCGCTCACATCCGCGTCGCTCACGTGCCCCTTCTTCTCGTGAATCGCCAGCGAAAAACTCGCCAGGGCGTTGAGTTTCGCATCCGCCAGGTGCCCGCGCCGGGCCTCCACCGTCTGCGCCTCGCTCAGGCCCGCGCCCTTGCCGATCAGCGTGTGCGCGGCCACGCAATACCCGCAGTTGTTCGCCTCGCCCACCGCCAACTGGATCACCTCACGCTCCTTCGCCGAGAGCGTCGCCTTCTCCAGCGCACCCGCCATCCCCAGGTACACATCCAGCGCGGCCGGCGAGTTCGCCATGCTCTTGAAAATGTTGAAGTGCTTGCCCTTCAGCGGACCCTCGAAAACCTCCTTCACACGGCCGGTCGCGGTCGCGGGATTCACAGCAGGCAGACGGGACATGATTCGGCTCCTTTGGTATCGGCACACGCCTTGCGCCGCGATCGTACGCGCGCCGTCCGGCCGCCGGACCCGTGCGTGTACGCTCCGTCCGCCGTGCCCGCATCGACTCCACCCACCACGCTGCCGCCGCCCTTCACCGGTGCCACCGACCCGGCCCACCACCACGCCCCGCCGGCCCCCCCGCTCCGCATCCGCCTTTTCACCGACACCCTCGCCGACATCAACGGTGTCTCCCGCTTCATCCTTGACATGCTCGCCCTCGCTCACGCGGGCGGACACGACCTTGCCGCGACCACCTCCACACGCCGCGCCCTCCCGAACCACCCCGGCATCATCAACCTCGAGCCGTGCTTCTCCCGCCCCATGCCCGGCTACGCCAACCTCGATCTCGCGCTGCCGCCCCCGGGCGCCGTCCGCCGCCAACTGCAGCAAGACCGCCCCGACCTCATCCACATCTCCACGCCCGGCCCCGTGGGCTTCGCCGCCTGGCGCGCGGCACGCCCACTTCGCATCCCCGTCGTCGCCACCTACCACACAGATTTTCCCGCCTACATCAACCACCTCTTTGCCGACGATGCCCTCACGCGCGCCTCGCGCTGGGCCATGCGCACGTTCTATCGCCGCTGCGCCCTGGTGCTCACCCGCTCCGCCGCCTACGCGAGAGTCGTCAAGGACCTGGGCATCCACTGCTCACGCATCCACGCCCTCCGCCCCGGCACCAACACCCAAACCTTCCACCCCAGGCACCGCGACGCATCCATCTGGTCGGCCCTTGCAGACCGTCGCGGCCCCGAACCCGACTCCCTGAAACTCCTCTACGTCGGCCGCGTGAGCATCGAAAAGAACCTCCCCCTCCTCGCCGCGGCGTGGCACGAAGCAGCCGCGCAACTCGCGTCCATTCACCGCCACTCCGCCCCGCCCGCGGAACTCATCATCGTCGGCGACGGCCCCTACCTCGCGGCCATGCGCGCTGCGCTCGCGGGCACACCCGCTCGCTTCCTCGGTTTCCGCCGCGGCACCGAACTCTCCCGCCTCTACGCCTCCAGCGACCTCTTCCTCTTCCCCTCCGCCACCGACACGCTCGGCCAGAGCGTCCTCGAGGCCCAGGCCTCCGGCCTGCCCACCCTCGTCAGCGACATCGGCGGCCCGCGCGAGATCATCCGTCCCGACCACACCGGCCTCGTCCTGCCCGCCCACGATCTCCGCGCGTGGGTCCGGGCCATCGTGGCGCTCGCCACCAGCCACCCGCGCCGCGCCGCGATGTCGGTCGCGGGCAGGGCCCACGCTCAAACACTCACCATCGAACGCAGTTTCGAGCACTTCTGGCAGTTGCACGAGGATGTGGCCCGGGCCAAGCACGCCGGGCCGCGTCAGGCTCCCGCATGCCGGCCATGACGATCGCGCATCGCCCTTCCTCTGCTGGCACCTTCCCCCCTCTTCCCCTACCATCCGCCCGCCATGCCCCCCCCACCCCAGATCACCATCGACGGCCGCGTACACCCCTTCACCCCCGGCCAGATGATTATCCAGGTCGCCAACGCCGCCAACCAGGCGATCCCTCAATACTGCTACCACGACGGCCTCTCCATCGTGGCCAGTTGCCGCATCTGCCTCGCCGAACTCTGGATGCCCAGCAAGCAGACCGGCACGCTCGAGCCCTACATGGGCGGCAAACTCATGCCCACCTGCCAGACGGCCTGCCTCGACGGCATGGTCGTCTACACCGACTCGCCCAAGTCGGTCGCCAACCAGAAGGCGGTCATGGAGTACCTCCTCATCAACCACCCGCTCGATTGCCCGGTGTGCGACCAGGCCGGCGAGTGCCTCCTGCAGGATTACTCCTACGAATACGGGCGCGGGCAGTCGCGCTTCGAGGAGACCAAGGTCAAGCAGCCCAAGAAAGACCTCGGCCCCCACGTCTACCTCTACGCCGACCGCTGCATCATGTGTACCCGCTGCGTCCGCTTCACGCGCGAGGTGAGCGGCACCTCCGAACTCCTCATCGCCGGGCGCGGCAACCGCGAAGAGATCGACGTCTTCCCCGGCCACCCCATCGACAACGAACTCTCCGGCAACGTGGTCGACCTCTGCCCCGTCGGCGCGCTCCTCGATAAAGACTTCCTCTTCGCCCAGCGCGTCTGGTTCCTCAAAAGCACGCCCTCCATCGACGGCCTCACCGCCAGCGGCGACAACATTCTCATCGAGCACAACGAAGGGAATATCTACCGCTTCAAGCCCCGCACCAACCTGGCCGTCAACAAGTGGTGGATCACCGATGAGGTCCGCTTCGGCTGGAAGTTCATCCACCGCGAAGACCGCCTGAACACGCCCCGCCGCCGCCAGTTCGGCACCCAGGTGGACACCGACTTCGAGCGGGCCACGCGCGAGGCGGTGGAGGGTCTGCGGCGCATCGCCGCCTCAGGCAAACGCACGGGACTGCTCGTCAGCCCCATGCTCTCCTGCGAAGAGGCCTACATCCTCGCCAAGGCCGCGCTGGCTCTCGACCCCAAGGCCCTCCTCACTGTCGGCCCTGTCCCCACGCAGGGCACCGACAAGTGCTTCCCCATTGGCATCAGCGAGAGCGACCCCAAGGCGTTCAGGATGTACGCTGAAAAATGCCCCAACGCCCGCGGCGTGCGCCGCGTGCTCGAAGCCCTCAGCAAAGCCACTCCCCACAACGGCTACGTCCCCTCATTCGATCAGTTCGTCGCGCAGGTCCGCTCCGGCGAGGTCGGCGGCGTCATCATCACCGGCAACTACCCCAGCGACTGGGCCACCGATTCGCTCCTCACCGCGCTGGGCAGCCTTGGCTCTGGTGGGGCGGACGTCCCGTCCGCCATGGCTTCATCCCGCCCCTTCTGCGTCGTTCTCGACACGCTCCCCTCCCGCCTCACCGACCGCGCCGACATCCTCCTCCCCACCGCCACCTGGGCCGAGAAAGCCGGCTGCTTCGAGAACGCCCGCAACATGGTGCAGGCGTTCGAGCAGGCCATCGCCGTCTTCGACGGCGCACGCCCCGAAGGCCAAGTGGCCACCGACCTTCTCCGCGCCGCCGGTGGAGATGCCGCGCTCGCCGCGGCGGGTCTCTGCGCGCTCTTCAACGCCGCGGACACACGCGCTTGCCTGGCCCGCAACCACACCGACCTGGGCATCTTCGCCACCGGCGTGAGCGCGGCATCCGTGCCTGTGGAGCAGGTGGCGGATATGCAGGTGGTGGAGTTGTAAGGATCAATCCGCGTAGTTCAGACGCGCCTGGCCACCGTGCTCTCGTTCGGTGGCCTTGTTCCAGAAATCAAGGCCGCGCGGGTGTCGCGTTGCATAGACGAGGGTGTAGATATCGCGGCCTGTGCTGTTCTGGAACCGCTCGGTTCCGAAGTGCTGATACCCAAGCGTCTTCAGCCGCTCCTGGTATCGCTCGCGAAGCCGCTGTGCCAGTTGATCCGATGGCGACTTCGCGAGCACGTCTCGCCAGCCCGCCTCACCCATGAACCGGTCCAGCGAGGAGTCCGGATTGTCGTAGTAGTACTTGGCCCAGTTGCGCAGTGCATCCATGCTGTCAGCGAGAAGGATGATGAGGTCCGACTGGCGGCGGGCTATGGCTGCGACGGTGTCAAAGTCCAAGTGAAGCCCGTATGGGTCGGCGAATGTGACGCAGAGCGCGCCCCGCACTGGCACAGCCGCGAGCACGCGATCGACCAGAACGTTCGCGTCCCCAGTATGCGTCAAGATGCGGGATTGTGTCCCAGAACGCGCCAGTCGCTGGGACAAGGCGCTGACCTTCACCGGATCAGCATCACACGAATGCAACGCCGTAAAAGGGTCCGGCTGCGTGGCTGCCAAGATTGAACTCGTGGCCACCACCTCGGCTCGCCCGCGGACCTTCGCGAAGCCAGCGCCGGCAAACAGGTCGATGTAGTGGCGTTCAGGCCACTTGCTCTTCATGCCCGTGCTGAAGAGTCGCAGATACCGGCCAAGAAAGTGGTACTTGGCCTTTGCCCACGGGCCGACCTCCGGACAGATCAG
>CAZNEU010000259.1:0-14323 GCA_964571915.1 uncultured Phycisphaeraceae bacterium | reverse complement strand
AGAGGCGCAGGGACGCAGAGGCAGGCGCGTGTAACACGGAGAAAATCCGGCCCTCGGCGGTTCGGCGCCGTGGCTCTGCGTGCTCTCCGTGTTGGAATGCGGTTCTTGTCCCTGTTGGCTGCGGGCAATCCGCCTTCCTCGGTGCCTCTGCGCCTCTGTGTCCAATGCCTCGCCGTTACATGGTCGGCAGCAGGCGGCCCACGGTGCGGGGTGTCCACGGCAGTTCAGTCAGCACGCGCCGGACATCGGCGGTCGTGAGTTCGTCGATGCGGCGCACTTCCTCTTCCAGCGTGGTGTGCGTGCCCAGCGAGGTCCACTGACGGCCGATGCGGTGCATGCGGCCGTCGGGTCGCTCACCGGCGAGGATCGCGCTCGTGGCCACGCGGGCCTTGATGCGCACCACATCCTCATCCGTGATGTTCGCGGCCAGCCCATCAATCTCTCGCTGCACGATCGTGTCGGCCTCGTCGATGCGCTGCGGGTCGCACCCGAGAAACACCTGCCACAGGCCGGTGCCGTCGAGCGTTTCCACGCCGCTGCTGGCCTCCTCGGCGATGCCGGTTTCGATGAGTGCCCAGTGCAGGCGGCTGTTGTCTGGTGCGCCCAGTGCGAGCGCGGCCACACTCGCGGCGTAGCGGCGCGGGTCGGCCGCGCCGGGGCCGGGGGCGAGAACCATGAGGTAGGCCCGCGCCACCTTGTCGCTGGTGATCTGGAAGTGTTTGCCCGCCGCGGGGGGTGAGGCGGCATCGCGCTGGGCGCCGGTGCGCTGCCAGTGGCCGCAGAGGCGTTCGGCGTGGCGAACGACGCCGTCAAAGTCGATGCGGCCGGCGAGGGCGAGCGTGGTGTTGTCGGCGGAGTAGCGGTGCTCGAAGTAGCCGCGCATCTGCGGGGCCTGGAGGGCGGAGATGGTGGCCTTGGTGCCGAGAACGCGGTGCGAGAGGGGGTGGGAGCCGAAGTGCTCTTCGAGGCACTTTTCGTAGAGAACCCACATGGGCTCGTCCTCGTACATGGCGATTTCTTCGAGGATCACGCCGCGCTCGGTGGAGAAGTCGGCCTCGCGGAGTGCGGGCCGCATCATGTCGGCGAGCACGTCGAGGGCTGCGGGGAGGTGCTCGGGGAGGGTGGCGGCGTGGAAGGCGGTGAGTTCGTTGGAGGTGTAGGCGTTGGCCTTGGCGCCGATCTCATCGAAGGCGCGGTTGATGTCGTCGGAGGTGCGCGTGGGCGTGCCCTTGAACATCATGTGCTCGAGGAAATGGGAGACACCCATGATGGGGCCGGCCTCATCGCGGGCGCCGGTGCGGACGAAGAAGCCCGCCGCGGCGGTCATGGCGGCCTCGTCGGTCTCGGCGACGATGGTGAGGCCGTTGGGGAGGGTGTGGTGCTGGAAGGCGACGGGCATGGGGGATGGTATCGGGACGGAGTCGGCCTCTGAACACCGAGTTTGCCACAGCGCAGGGAAAGTTCGTGGCACCAGAGAGTGGCAGATTCACCTTGATTCCGGCGTCGAGCGGCCCTTGTATTGCTCCCCGGCAACTTGCCCGGATCACGCACCCGCCGGACCGCAGCCGCGGCCAACCGGCACAGATCGTCCGCCACGCTCGGCAACGAGCGCACCACGCGGACACGCCACGGGGCGGCCCCTTGGAGTGCAGGCCTTCAGCCTGTGCCACCCAAGCGGCCAAGCCCGCCTGTGGCGACGGAGGTCTTTGCTATGGCCCGTTACACCGGTCCCAAGGTCAAGTTGTCTCGTCGCGTCGGCGTTCCGGTTGAGAACAACCCCAAGCACACGGCCAAGCGGGCGCTTGTGTACCCCGGTATGCATGGTTTCCGCGGTCGCCGCCTGCGCGACTACGGCGTGCGCTTGCAGGAAAAGCAGAAGGTTCGCTACCACTACAGCGTGCTGGAGAAGCAGTTCCGCCGCTATCTGGAGAAGGCGGGCGGCATGACCGGTAACACGGGCGAGTTGCTGATGCGGCTGCTGGAATCACGGCTTGATAACGTGGTGCGGCGGCTGGGCTGGGGCCGCACCATCTGGGCATCGCGGCAGATTGTGGCCCACGGGCACGTGCTGGTGAACGGGCACAAGACCGATCGGCCCAGTTACGCGGTGAAGCCGGGCGACGTGATCACGGTGAAGCCGGGCATCCAGAAACTCGTGCGCGAGAACATGGAGAGCATGAGCGGGCACGAGGTTCCGCAGTGGATGGACCTCAACCCGGCCGAGTTGGCCTGCCGCGTGGTGGCGCTGCCGACCTCGGACCAAATTCCGTTCGACGTGAACCCGAACCTGATTATTGAGTTCTATCGGTGAGCGGACAGGGGACAGCGGACAGGGGACAGTGGATAGCGGACAGTGGAACCCAAGATGCCCGCCAGCGTGGTTCGCTCGCACCGCGATCTGATCGTGTGGCAGAAGGCGATGGACCTGGTGGTGAGCGTGTACGCGGTCAGCGCGGCGCTGCCGCCCGCCGAGCGGTATGGGTTGGTGTCGCAGTTGAACCGTGCGGCGGTGGCGGTGCCGTGCAACATTGCGGAGGGGCACGTGCGCTCCGGCGACCGGGCGTTTGCCCAGTTCCTGGGTATAGCACGCGGGTCGCTGATGGAAGTGGAGACGCTCGTGCAGATTGCCGTGCGGGTGGGTTACACTCCACAGGCAAGCGTCGAAACGGTGCTCGCGCAGATCACCGAAATCAGCAAGATGCTGACTGCCCTGGCGAGGCGGGTCGGGGCCTCGGGCGGAGGCTAATCTGACTCTCGCATTGTGGGGAGCGCCAGCCGCGTTCCCGTCCTGATCCGGCTGTTCCCTGTCCCCTACCACCTGGCCCCTATGACTAAGTTTTTCCGCAAGTACAACAAGGTTCTCCTCGTCTGCTTCGGCGTGTTCCTCATGATCGCGTTCGTGGTGCCGCAGGCCATCCAGGAGTTCGGCCAGGGCGGCCCCGACACGGCGGTCATGCGCCTCGACGGCCGCCGGATCAGTTACGCGGCCACCACCAGGGCGGCCTCCCAGGTGCAGACCGTGGAACGCTTCACCCGCGGCCTCCTGCCGGCCAACAGCGGCATCGACCCGCACGGCGACCACTGGTTGATGGCCCGCGAGTTTGCCAGGAGCGCCGGGTGGATCGGCGGCCCGTCCGCCGGCGCGCCGCTCTCGCGCGACATCGCCGCGGCCGTGGTGGAGCAGGAGTACGCCCGCCAGTTCGGCCCGCAAATGGCCCAGTTTGCACGGCAGATGGCCCTGAGCACCGACGAAGGCCGCAAAAAGATCGAGGCCTACACCGGCACCCTCACGCAGGAGGCCCTGGCCGGCGGGCCGTCCGTAGGCGAGGCCCTGGCCGCGGCACGCGGCATCGCGCAGATGCGCTTGGAGTATCAGCGGGCCCCACGCCTCTCCGAGCAGCGCCTGCTGCGCGATGCACGCAAGCAGTTTGACCTGGCCGAGGTGAGCGTGGTGTTCGTGGGCGTGGCCAACAAACTCTCCACCGGCCTGCCGGCCCGCGAAGAGGCCGCGCTGATCGAGCACTTTGAGAGGTACAAGGACCAGCGCACGGCCAAGGGCAACCCGTTTGGTTACATGCTGCCGGATCGTGTGAAACTCGAGTGGCTGGTGCTGGACCGGAGCGCGGCAGAAAAGGCCGTGAAGGTGGACCCGATCGAGGTTCAGAAGCGCATCGTGGCCGGGGCATCGGCCGAAGTGGCCGAGCCTGCCAAACGCCGCGCGGCCGTGGAGGCGGCCATTCGCAAGGAACTGGCCGACAAGGTGATGGACGAGGCCTCGGTCGCCGTGAAGAGCGAGATTCTGCGGGCCGTGAGCCGCCTGAGCGAGGACGGGGCCTTCAAGGCGCTTCCCGCGGACTGGACCCAGACCATGCCGCGCATGGCGGCCATCGCCAGAGCGATTCCGGAGCGGGTGCTGGCGACCACGGGGGCGGCCGTCCCGGAGCCGAACGTGTTTGTCCGCGAGGGGCAGTGGCTGAGCCTGGAAACCGACGTGGCGCAACTGCCGGGCATTGCCCAGGCCAACATGCGCGTGTCAGGGCGCGATGCCCCGCTGGCGAGCATCGTGGCGGTAACCAGAGAACTGCTGGCCGACCCGCAGCAGCCCCTGCCCATTCACCCCCAGGTGGGCGTGCCCATGGCCGACCCGCTGACGGACGCGATGGGCAACCGGTATTTCCTGACCGTGCTCGCCGCGGCCAAGGCCTCGGCGCCCGCCTCGCTGGATGAGGTGCGTGAGCGTGTGGTGGCGGACAAGAAGAAGGCCGACGCGTACGAAACGCTCAAGGGCGGCCTGAGCGCGTTTCAACTCATCGCCACAGACCAGGGACTGGACGCTCTCGCCGAGCAGTTCAAGGCGCTCAGCGGCGACGTGGTCGAGGTGAAGCAGGCCGTGAAGGTGCGACGCTCCGGCGGCGTGCAGCCGCCCGAGTTGGACGTGAACGCGAAGGAGTTTGTGGAGGCGGTGATGAACGCCGCCGCGGGGATTGATGCGACCCAGCCCCTCGAAAGCGCCTCAAAGGAAGACCTGTTTGTGGCCGTGGCGATTCCCGGCAGCCTCGGTGTGGCGGTCGCCCAGATCACCGAGTTCACCCCGGTAACACGCGAGGAGTTCCGGCGCTTTGCCGACGGCCTGCAGCAGCAACTGGCCCAGCAGGACCTGGTCGCGATGCCCGACGACCCCTTCACGCAGGCCCGACTGGAAAAGCGCCTGAAGGTGGAACGGCTGGGCCACTTTGCCCAGCCGGAAGAGGCGGCGGAGAAGGACAAGCCCAAGGCGGCCGAGGGCGAGAAGCCTGCGGCGAAGTGACCGGCGCGGGTGCTTCAGAACATTTTCAACTGGCTCGTGGCAACCTCATCGGTCGACGGGTGGTCCACGTCGATGCGGTAGTCGCCGCTGTAGCACGCCGTGCAGTAGCCCGTGCCCGGCCGGTTCATGCACGAGAGCAGCCCATCCAGCGAGAGGTACGCGAGGGAATCCACACCGAGAAACTCGCGGATCTGCTCGACGGTTCGGCCGTTGGCGATGAGCTGGTCGCGCGTGGCGAAATCGACCCCGAAGTAGCACGGGTGGCGGATGGGCGGGCACGAAATACGCAGGTGGATCTCTTTCGCGCCCGCCTGGCGGATCTGGTCGACCTTGGCCTTGGTCGTGGTGCCGCGCACAATGGAGTCGTCAACGATCACCAGACGCTTGCCGCGCACAATCTCGGCGATGACGTTGAGTTTGAGGCGGACGGCGGCGGTGCGTTCGGCCTGGCTGGGCTTGATGAACGTGCGACCCACGTAGCGGTTGGGCACGATGGCCTCGCGCATCGGCAGGCCGCTGGTGCGCGCGTAGCCGATCGCCGCGGAACGGCCCGAGTCGGGCATGGGCACGACGTAATCGGCCTCGGCGGGCGACTCGGCGGCAAGGCGCTCGCCCAGAAGTTCGCGGGTGATCTGCACGTTCTGCCCGAAAACGTTGCTGGCGGGGTTCGCGAAATACACGTGCTCGAACACGCAGTGGGCGCTCCGTTCCGCCGCGGGGGCGAAGCGCCGCGAAGCAAGGCCGTGGTCGCGGAGCGTAACGATCTCGCCCGGTTCCACCTCGCGCACGAACGAGGCACCCACCACATCGAGGGCAACCGTCTCGCTGGCAACCACCAGCGCGCCGCCGGCCGTCCGGCCGATCACCAGCGGCCGCCAGCCCCACGGGTCGCGCGCGGCCTCGATACGGTCCTTGAAGAGGAAGACGAGGCAGAAAGCCCCTTGGAGGTGGCGCAGCGTCGCGGCGACGGGGTCTGCGGTGTCCTGCTGCTGGGGAGAGGCCAGCAGGTGGATGACCACCTCGGTGTCCGACGTGGTATGAAAGAGGTGGCCCGCGCGCTCGAACTGGCGGCGCAGCGCCCCGGCGTTGATAAGGTTCCCGTTGTGCGCAAGAGCGACCTGCCCGCCGATGTAACTCTCCAGCAGCGGCTGGGCGTTGCACGCCAGCGAGCCGCCGGCCGTGGAGTAGCGGGTGTGGCCGATGGCGCCGCGCGGCAACCCCGCATCAAGATCGGCGAGCGTGGCCGCGTCGAAAACCTCCGGCACCAGGCCCGTGCCCGTTACGCCCTCGAGGACCTGGCCCTTGCTCACGGCGATGCCCGCGGCTTCCTGGCCGCGGTGCTGCTGGGCGTACAGGCCCAGGTAGGTGATGCCCGCCACGCCCGGCTCAGGGGCAAGGCTGCCGTTTGCAGCCGCGTGCGCTCCCGCGGGAGTCCAGACGCCGAAGACGGCGCACTTTTCCTTCTTCTCGTAGTCGGCGTGCAACCCCGGTTCGGCGGTGGAGCCGGGTTGGAGCACAGGCAGGCGGAGGTCCGGGTGCATGCGCCGTCAGTCTAGGTTCTGTCCACTGGATGCCTTGCGTGGTGCCGGCTCGCCGACCGAAGGTCCGCCGTGGCGGAGCCGGCATTGAAACTCGCAGGATTCCGGCTCGGCTCGCAGAGCCGGGATACCCGGAAACGATCCGTGAGACAGAACCTAGCGGCGGACGCGCACGGCGGACTCGATCTGCGCGAGAAGCCACGGCGCGAACTCATCCTTGGTGATAGCCCCCGGCGTGAACCGGGTGGTACCGTCGGCCCAGAGCACCGTGGCCTCGATGGTGTCGCTGTCCATGGTCTCCAGCGGGTTGGCCACGATCAGGTCCAGACGCTTGCGGACCAGTTTTTCAGTCGCGGAGGCGATCAGCCGCGAGCGCGGCTCCAGCGCAAAGCCCACCACGATCTGGTCGGGGCGTTTGCCGGCCGCGCAGGCCGAAAGCAGGTCGGGCGTGGCTTCAAGGTGGAGCGTCAGACCCGTCTTGCTGCGGCGCAGTTTGCCGTCGGTGGCGGCCTGCTCCGGGCCGAGTGGTGCGGGCCGATAATCGGCCACCGCCGCCGCCATGATGAGGCAATCGCACGGCGGGAAATGCCGGGTCAAAAGGCGTTGCAGGTCGGCCGTGGTTTGGAACCGTTCAACCAGAACACTCGAATCTGAGGGTGTACGGGGCGTGGGGCCCAGAAGCAGAGTGGTGCGGCAGCCGCACGCGGCCGCGTGGTCGGCGAGGGCGATGCCCAGGCGGCCGGAAGAACGGTT
Organism: uncultured Phycisphaeraceae bacterium; assembly: GCA_964571915.1. GTDB lineage: Bacteria > Planctomycetota > Phycisphaerae > Phycisphaerales > UBA1924 > JAEUIX01. Next base: position 7,225 of record CAZNEU010000259.1, on the reverse strand, counting down.
GCCGAGGTACCGAACCCGGTCGATGGGCTCGTGAGTGGGCCCGGCCGTGATGAGCAGGCGCAGCCCGCCCGGCGCGTGGACCGGGGCAGGGGCCGATTGGGGAACGTGCGCGGCCTTTGCGGGCGACGAGGCGGGCGACGGGTGTGGACAGTCCTGGGGGATCATGCGATGAAGACGATTGACCCAAACGTAGACTCGATGACGCCGCCGGGGTGCGTGTGTCAAAGAAACTCCGGCAGCCGGCAGGCGTGGGCGTGGCAGCCGCTTCGGTGCGGGTACCTGCCGCGCCTGGACGCGGACTCCGCTGAACGCGGGGTTGGCGCAGCCGCGCCGGTGCGGGCCGGTTCGTCGGCGGCCGGGCAGTCCCCCGGCCCGTGCGCGGCGGTATGATGCCTCCCCCGCGGGATCGGTGCTGACGCGGGCGGGCAGACTGGTTCTTGACGGCCCCTTCCCCTCCGCCGCGTCATTTGTTCACCATGGCACGATCCCGCAAGAAACTGGGCGAAATCCTCGCGGAGTGGGGTGTTCCCGCGGACCAGATCAACAAGGTTTCCGAGTCCACGCGCGGCACGGGCAAGCGACTGGGCGATGCCCTGATCGAGGCGGGAGTGGCGACCGAGGAGCAGGTGGCCAAGGGGTTGGCCACGCAGTTCAACATCGCGTATGTCGACCTGGCCTCCAACGGCGTGGCCAATCAGGTCAACCCCAAACTCATCCCCGAAGAACTGATCAAGAAGCACATGATCCTGCCCCTGGCCAAGGCGGGCGGGCGGCTGCAACTGATTATCCACGACCCGATGGACCTCGAGTTGCTGGACATGCTCCGGTTCCGGCTGAACGTGGAGGTTGATCCGCGGCTGTCGAGCCGGTCGGCCATCAAGAAGTTCATCGATGACAGCATGGGCAAGGGGGCCAACGGAACCGCCGGGGCCGACAAGAAGCCCGACCCCACCAAGTCGCTGCTGACGGAGTCCATCGACAAGTCGGTGGACAAGAGCGTCGACAAGTCGATCGACATCACGGCCGACGATGCGCCGATCGTGAAACTGGTGCAGCGCATCCTGACCGAGGCCTTCTCGATGCGGGCCTCGGATATCCACGTCGAGCCCTTCGCGGAGTACGTCCGCCTGCGCTACCGGATTGACGGGGTGTGCGTGGAGCGCGACCGCCTGCCCAAGCGGATGCAGAACTCGGTGCTGAGCCGCCTGAAGTTGATGGCGGGCGTGAACATTTCCGAGCGGCGTGTGCCCCAGGACGGGCGCATCAAGATCCAGCACGGTGAGGAGACGATCGACTTCCGCGTTTCGGCCTGCCCCTGCTATCACGGTGAGAGCATCGTGCTGCGTATTTTGCGGGCGGACGCGGTCAAAATCGGCCTCATCAACCTGGGCTTCGAGGAAGACACGCTCACCGCGTTCAACAAGATCATCCGTCGGCCCAACGGCATTTTCCTCGTCACCGGCCCCACGGGCTCGGGCAAGACCACCACCCTCTACACCGCGCTCGACGTGCTCAACCGGCCCGACAAGAAGATCATCACCGCCGAGGACCCGATTGAGTACAACTTCGTCGGCATCAACCAGTGCCAGACCCGCGAGAAGATCGGCCTCACCTTCAGCGTGATCCTCAGGACCATGCTGCGGCAGGCCCCCAACATCATCCTGGTGGGTGAGATCCGCGACCGCGAGGTGGCCGAGATCGCCATCCAGGCCGCCCTCACCGGCCACCTCGTGTTCAGCACCCTGCACACCAACGACGCGCCCAGCGCCATCACGCGCCTCATCGACATGGGCCTCAAGCCGTTCCTCGTCGCCTCCGCCATTCAGGCGATCATGGCCCAGCGCCTCATCCGCGTCCTGTGCAAGGAGTGCCGCGCACCGGACCCCAACCCGGACCCCAAATACATGGCCCTGGTCAACATCACCAGCGAAGAGGGCAAGGGCAAGATCAACGGCCCGGTGGGGTGCCCGGTGTGCAACAAACTGGGCTTCAAGGGCCGGCGCGGCATCTACGAGATGATGAGCATGAACAGCGAGATCCGCGAGTTGGCCTTCCGCCAGGAGCCCATCGCGAAGATCCGCCACGCCGCCATCGCCAACGGCATGCGCTCGCTCATGGAGGATGGCAAGAAGAAGGTCCTCAAGGGCCTCACCACGCCCGCGGAGATCGCGGCGGTGGCCCAGGTCGAAGGTATCGAGTAGGGTTGCAAGGGCCGGCGCGCTGGCCGCGCAGCGCCGCACGCCCGTGCCCCTGAATCACGGAGGTTCCCATGGCAGGCACTGTGCAGATGGATCGGTTGCTGGACACGGTCGTGAAGTCCAACGCCAGCGATTTGCACCTGACGGTGAACCGTCAGCCCACCGTGCGCCTGCACGGCAGCCTCAAGAACCTGCAGACCAAGGTGCTCGACGCCGACGACATGGTGGCCCTGATGAAGGCCATCACGCCCGAGCAGCGCCAGCAGGAGTTGCAGGAGCGCGGCGGGTGCGACTTCGGCTTCTCCTACGGCGAGGCCGCACGCTTCCGCGTGTCGATCTTCCGGCAGAGGGGCGACCTGGCGATCGTGTGCAGGCTGATCCCCAACAAGCTGCTCACCTTCGAGCAGATCGGCCTGCCGGAGATCTGCCGCGAGTTGGTGCGCCGGCCGCGCGGCATGTTCCTGGTCACCGGCCCCACCGGCTCGGGCAAGACGACATCGCTGGCGACGATGATCGACTTTGTCAACATGAACATGGACAAGCACATTGTGACCATGGAAGAGCCGATCGAGTACTACCACCAGCACAAGAAGAGCATCGTCAACCAGCGCGAGATCGGCCACGATGTGCCGAGTTTCGCCGAGGCCCTCAAACGGGTGCTGCGGTCCGACCCGGACGTGATCCTGGTGGGTGAAATGCGCGACCTGGAAACCATCGAGGCGGCCATGCGGGCCGCCGAGACCGGCCACCTGGTCTTCGCCACCCTGCACACCACCGGCGCCGCCAAGACCATCGACCGTGTCGTGGATGCCTTCCCCGTGGCCCAGCAGAACCAGATCCGCGTGCAGTTGAGCACCTCGCTGCTGTGCGTGCTCAGCCAGCAGTTGCTGGCCCGCATCGACCAGCCGGGCATGGTGGCCGCCTACGAGTTTCTGGTGGTAACCCCCGCCATCGCCAACCTCATCCGCGAAGCCAAGACCTACCGGATCGATTCCTCGATCCAGACGGGCAAGAAGTTCGGTATGCAGTTGCTGGATGACCACCTGTGGAACCTGTACGCGGGCGGGAAAATCTCCGCCGAGGAGATGGTGGACAAGAGCAAGAACCCCAACGACCTGGCCGACAAGGTGCGAAAACTGGGTCGCACCGTGGGTCGAACCGAGTTGGATCAGGAAGATGTGGACACCAAGGCCTGATTCCGGCCTTGTTCGTGGGCCGTAAATCGTTCTAAACACTGTCGCAAGCCATGTGTCGCGTCATAAATACATCAAAAATGCGGCTCCGGCCCTGCAACCGCGCGGCGATATTCTTCGTTTGGTTCTACAGCGGGGCCTTGCGAACGGGGCCGTGCGCGGCGTGTTGCGCCACCAAGCCCCTGCGCGAGCGCACGCCCTGTTCGGGTCTGCGGCGACGGACCTTTGGAGTTCCCCACGATGAGCGCGACTGCCGCCGAACTTGCCGAGATGAAGGGACGCAAACTCGGCCGGATTCTGACCAAACTCGGCAGGACCACGCGCGAGCGCATTCACGAGGCGCTGGCGGTGCAGAAAAACAAGCCCGACAAGATCGGCAAGTTGCTGGTGGACCTGGGCTTCTGCAAGCCCGCCGACATTGACGCGGCCCTGGCGGCCCAGGGGGGCCTGGGCTACATGGACCTGACCGGGTTCGAGATTCCGGCCGATGCCAAGGAGGCCATCGCCGCGCAGAGCGTGCAGGCGTACCAGGTCGTGCCCATCGCCTACAACCCCACCAGCAAGCGGCTGAAGATCGCCATGAAGTCGCCCGACAACTTCCGCGCGGTCGACGACCTGCGGCTGCTCATGGGCTTCAACGTTGAGGCGGTCGTGGCCGACGCCGCCGCGATCGACGCCCTCATCAAGAAGCACTACTCCAAGCAGGAGTCGGTGAAGGACGTGGTGGGCGACCTGGCCAAGGACGACAAGTTCGCGCACCTGGCGACCAAGGGCAAGGGGGGCGAGTCGATCGATCTGGACGCGGTGATGGAGGCCGCGGAGGACAACAAGGTCATTAAACTGCTGAACCTGGTGCTTCTGCAGGCGATCAAGGACAAGGCCAGCGACATCCACTTTGAGCCCTTCGAGGACGAGTTCAAGATGCGCTACCGCATCGACGGGGTGCTGTACGAGATGGCCCCGCCGCCCAAGCAACTGGGTCCGGCCATCACCAGCCGCGTGAAGGTGATGGCGAAGATGGACATCGCGGAGCGGCGCCTGCCGCAGGACGGGCGCATCGAACTCACGATCAGCGGGGCGCCCGTCGATCTGCGCGTGAGCGTGCTGCCGACGATGCACGGCGAGAGCGTGGTGATGCGTGTGCTGGACCGGGGCAACGTGAAACTCGCGCTGGACCGCGTGGGGCTGCGGCCCGACGACTATGAGAAGTTCGACAAACTCATCCACAAGCCCAACGGCATCGTGGCCGTGACGGGCCCGACCGGCTCGGGGAAGACGACGACGCTCTACGCCGCGCTCTCGGCGCTGAATGACATCGAGACGAAGATTCTGACGGCGGAGGACCCGGTCGAGTACGACATCGAGGGGCTGTGCCAGGTGCAGGTGAACGCGGAGGTGGAACTGACCTTTGCGCGGGCGCTGCGGAGTTTTCTGCGGCAGGACCCGGACATTATTCTGGTGGGCGAGATCCGCGACCTGGAGACGGCGCAGATCGCGGTGCAGGCGAGCCTGACGGGCCACCTGGTGCTGAGCACGCTGCACACCAACGACGCGCCCTCCAGCGTGATCCGTCTGGTGGACCTGGGCGTGGAGCCGTTCCTGCTCACGGCCACCATGGAGGGCGTGGTGGCGCAGCGCCTGGTGCGCACCATCTGCCCCAAGTGCAAGGAGGCCTACCAGCCCACCGAGGAGGAGTTGATGGAACTGCAACTCTCCGAGCAGGCCATCGCCGGGCGCAAGTTCTTCCGCGGCAAGGGGTGCGACAACTGCTACAAGTCCGGCTTCAAGGGCCGCATGGCCTTGTTTGAGATCATGGGCATCGACGATGCCATGCGCGACCTCATCATGAAGAAGGCCAGCACCAACATTCTGCAGAACCACGCCCGCCAGATGGGCATGCGCACCCTGCGCGAGAACGGCCTGCTGGCGCTCTTCGAGGGTCAGACCACCATCGACGAGGTGATGCGCGAGACGCTGGCTGAAGAATAGGTGAAGGCACTGGGCACTGGGCGCTGGGCACTGGTGAAGGCACGAAGGCACAAGGCCACAAAGGCATGAAGGCATGAAGGCATGGCGGACTGGAAGTCCGCCCCACCAGATCCAAGAAGGGCACGAACCATGGCGACATTCGCATACGAAGCGCTGAACGCATCGGGCAAGCCGCAGAAGGGCACGATCGACGCCGCGACCAGCGAGGACGCGATCAAGAAGGTGAAGGAGCAGGGCTTCTTCCCCACCTCGGTGCGCGAGCAGAAGGGCAAGAAGGACGCCAAGAAAGACGGCGCGCCGGGCGCGAGCGTGAAGCCCAAGAAGAAGAAGGGCGGCGGCTTCTCCATCGGCGGCATCGCCACCAAGCAGATCACCGCCTTCACCCGTCAGTTGTCCACGCTCCAGGACGCCGGGCTGCCGCTCCTGCGCTCCCTGCAGATCCTCGAAGAGCAGCAGAAGCCCGGCAAGTTCAAGAGCATCATCCAGGGCGTGTGCGAAGAGGTGGAGGGGGGCTCGAGCCTGTCCGAGGGCATGGCCAAGTTCCCCGCGGCCTTCGACCGCCTGTTCACGAAGATGGTGGCCGCGGGCGAGATCGGCGGCGTGCTCGACATCATCCTGCAACGCCTCGCGGAGTTCATGGAGAAGGCCCAGCGCCTGAAGCGCAAGGTGGTGGGGGCCTCGATGTACCCGGTGATGGTGGTGGTCATCGCCGTGGGCATCGTCACGTTCATCATGGTGAAGATCATCCCCAAGTTCAAGGAGATTTTCGCCGAGTTCGGCGTGACCATGCCGATGCTCACGGAGAGACTGATTCAGGTCAGTTCGTTCATGGCCGGCACCGTGCCGGGCCAGAAGGTGCCCGGGTGGGTGCTCATCATCGGCGTGCCGTTCGCGCTGATGTTCCTGTGGAAGAGTTCGCGCAAGACCAACCCCGGGCGCATGGTGACAGACACGCTGGTGATGTACGTGCCGGTGATGGGCGGCCTCGTGAAAAAGACCGCGATCGCCAAGTTCACGCGCACCCTGGGCACGCTCATCAACGCCGGCGTCCCCATCCTCGAGGCCATCAGCATCACCCGCGACACCGTCGGCAACTACGTCTACGAGAAGGCCCTCAACAAGGTGCATGACAGCATCCGCGAGGGCGAGACGTTCGCGCAGCCCCTGCGCGAGGCCAAGGTGGTGGACTCGCTGGTGGTGAACATGATCGACGTGGGCGAGGAGACGGGCGACCTGGACGCCATGCTCCTGAAGATCGCCGACAACTACGACGAAGAGGTCGACGTGGTCGTCAACGGCATGGTCAAACTCATCGAACCCCTCCTCGTCGTCGTTCTGGGCGGCACCGTGGGCACCATCGTCGTGGCCATGTTCCTGCCGCTCGTGGCCATCATCGAAAAACTGCAGGGCGGTGGCTGAGCGGCAGCAGCCGTCAGCCGTTGGCGGCGGGCGGATAGCCGGAAGCAGACGCACTCATGAAGGTTCAGAGCACCAATCCCGAAGGGCAGACGCGCCGGTGCGCGAGGAGCGGCTTCACGCTGGTGGAAGTCGTGATCATGATCACCCTGATCGTGGTCCTCTCGGCGCTGCTGCTGTTCTCCATCGGCCCGTCCGTGAAGGCGGCACGCACCGCCTCCGACCAGGCGTTCGCTCGCTCCATGGGCGTGGGTGTCGAGCAGTTCCGCCAGCAGTTCGCCTTCCTGCCGCCGCTGGTGGATGACTTTGCCATGGGCGGCCCGATCGAGAATCCGACCTCGCCGACCCCATTCATCCGCCTCAAGACGGGCGACACGCCTCGGTTGCCCAACGACAACGATGCCGCGAAGCAGGCCAAGTTCCTTCGTT
>CAZNEU010000258.1:0-17143 GCA_964571915.1 uncultured Phycisphaeraceae bacterium | reverse complement strand
GTAACAATCTCGTAGGTCAGTGTCTGGCCGCCACCAAGGTCGAGTTGCTTCTCACGCCGTTCACCCCCGGCCGCACCCGCCGCGGCGGCAAACAAGGCAACGGCCACCACCACCAAACAGCCAACCAGCACACGGCTTGGGTTCATGGCCACACACTAGGTGGGTGCGCCGGTTTATGGCTCGCTCCGCCGTGTGCCCGGGCTATGGTGCCGCCATGCCCTCGGACCCGACCAACCAGCCTTCGCCATCGGCCGCCGCGCTGGTGCCCTCTCCGCCACCACCGGAGTTTCTGGAGCAGGCCGCCGCGCTGGGCGTGGAGTTTGAGCCGGGCGATGTGGAGCGGCTTGGGCTTTTCCTCGCTCACCTGCTCGAAGCCAACAAAACCACGAACCTCACCGCCATCACCAACCCGGCGGAAGCGTGGACCCGGCATATCTTCGACGCGCTCACGCTGCTGCCGCTGCTCGCCGCGCTGCACGAAGACCGCGCGGCGGATGCGGGACCGGTCCGCGTGATCGACATCGGGTCTGGCGGCGGGCTGCCCGCGCTGCCGCTGGCGATCGTGATGCCGCAAGTGCGCTTCACGCTGGTGGACGCGACGGGGAAGAAGACCAACTACTTGCGGGCCACCGCGGCCGCGCTGGGGCTGGAAAATGTGATTGTCATCAACGGTCGGGCGGAGAGGCTGGGGCAGGAGAAGCCGCACCGCGATCAGTACAACGCGGCCACGGCGCGAGCACTGGGGCACCTGGCCGTGGTTGCGGAACTCACCATCCCGCTTGTGAAGGTGGGCGGAATCGTGCTGGCGGTGAAGGGCGGCAAGGCCGAGGAAGAACTGGCCGAGTGCGCCAAGGCCCTGGCCTTGCTGGGTGCGACGCACGACCAGACGGTGCAGACGCCGACGGGCCGCATCGTGGTGCTGAGCAAGCACAAGCCGACACCCGGCGTGTATCCGCGCCGAGACGGCGAGCCCAAGGCCAAGCCGCTGGGCGTGGTGAAGAAGGACGCGGAGTAGGCCGCAATGCGGCTCGCTGCCAAAGTACTGCGAGCATCCTGACATAGACCAAACCAACCTACACTCACCCGTGCGCGATCCGGCCCGCGACATCCTGACCACCGACGGGCCGGTGGCGCGCCTGCTGGGGCCGGACTTTGAGCCGCGCCCGCAGCAACTGGATATGGCCGCGGCGGTGATGCGGGCCATGAGCCTGAAGCAGACCGCGGTGATCGAGGCCGGCACCGGCGTGGGTAAGAGTTTCGCCTACCTCGTGCCCGCGATGCTCCGCTGCATGACCAGCGATGAGCGCGTGGTGATCGCGACCAACACCATCGCGCTGCAGGAGCAACTCATCGCCAAGGACATCCCCCTGCTGCGTGAGTCGATCGAGGCCAGAGGGGACGGCCGATCCGTGGACGCAGGACCCAGGACCCAGGACTCAGCACCTGCCTCCAACGCCTGGGGTGTGGACCGCGCCACCGCCCGCGCCCTCACGCCCGTGCTTGTGAAAGGGCGGGGCAACTACATCTCCATCCGCCGCCTCAAACTCGCCTCCACACGCCAGGACCGTCTCTTCCCCGATGCCGCCAGCCGCAACAGCCTGCACGTGATCGAAGACTGGGCCTACGAAACCACCGACGGTTCGCTCGCCACGCTCCCGCCGCTGGAGCGGCCGGGCGTGTGGGACCGCGTGCAGAGCGACACCGACAACTGCATGGGCCGCAAGTGCCCGACGCACGAGCAGTGCTTTTATCAGAAGTCTCGGCGGGCGATGGAGGGTGCAAACCTCCTGGTCTGCAATCACGCGGTGTTTTTCAGCGACCTGGCGATGCGGGCATCGGGCGTGAAGGGTTTTCTGCCCGAGTACCAGCACGTGATCCTCGACGAGGCCCACGGCATTGAGGATGCCGCGTGCGACCACTTCGGCCTGTCGGTGTCGGAGGGGCGCGTGGAGCACTACCTGGGCGTGCTCTACCACCGCCGCAGCGGCAAGGGCTACCTGCCCCACCTGGCCTCGCTGGGCCAGCGTGTGGAACTGGTGGACCAGGCCACGCACGCCGTGCTGGGCGCGCTGGATGCCAGCCGCGCGTTCTTTGATGAACTCGGCGCACTCGCACGCTCCGGCAACCTTCGCTCCGGCCGCCTGCTGGGCGCGGCGATGGTCGAGAACACCCTCTCTCCCGCCCTCAAAGCACTCTCGCTGCGCCTCAGGCAGATCAAAGAAGAGACCAAGAGCGAGCCCGACAAGTTCGAGTTGAACGCCTACGCCGTGCGTGCGGAGGCAATCGCCTTCGATGTGGATGTGCTGGTGAACCAGAAGCGCGAGGGGTATGTGTACTGGCTCGAAGGGGGCGGTGGAAGCGCGCTGTGGAGCGACGGCAGCAGCGAGCCCGACGACCACGCCGGCACGCGCGGCACGCCGGGAGGTGAAGTCGCGGCCATGCCGCGCGCGTTCAAGGGGGCCACGCGCATCAAACTCGCCTGCTCGCCCATCGAGGTTGGCCCGATGCTGGCCGAGCACCTGTTCAAGAAGGAACTGGGCATCGTGCTTACGAGCGCAACGCTGGCGACGGGGGAAGGGCGCAGGGCCGAGGGCCGAGGGCCGAGGGGCGAGGGGAACAAGGGATCGAGGGACCGAGGGGTCGAGCCCGAAGGACCACGGACCCAGGACTCAGGACGCAGGACTCAGCACTCTCCACATCCCGCGTTCGAGCACCTCCGCTCGCGCCTCGGCTTCACCGCTGCCGAAGCCCTGGCCCTCGGCAGCCCGTTCGACCACGCACGCCAGTCGGAGTTGGTGGTGGACCTGAGCGTGCCCGACCCGCGCGGCTCCGGAAACACCTCTTCTCGCCAGCAGGCCGCCGGCATGGACTATCACGGCCTGCTCGCCGCCCGCGTGCTGCACCACGTGCGCAACTCGCACGGCGGCGCGGGCGGGGCCTTCGTGCTCTGCACGAGTTTCGCCACCATCCGCGCCCTCACCCGCGCCCTGGAGCGCGACCTTGAGGCCGACGGCCTGCCGCTGCTGGTTCAGGGGCGCGACGGCCCCCCCGCCGCGCTGCTCGAACGCTTCCGCAAAGACGATCGCTCCGTGCTCCTGGGCGCGGCGAGTTTCTGGCAAGGTGTGGATGTCAAAGGCCGCGGCCTGCGCACCGTCATCATCACCAAACTCCCCTTCGACCCACCCGACCGGCCGCTGGTGGAGGCGCGCTGCGAGCGCATCAAGGCCCGCGGCGGCAACCCGTTCAGCGAAGAATCGTTGCCCCGTGCCATCCTCCGGTTCCGGCAGGGGTACGGCAGGCTGATCCGCTCCAGCACGGACTTCGGGCGCGTGGTGGTGCTGGACCCGCGCCTGCGAACCAAGGGCTACGGGCGGCTGTTTGTTGAGGCACTGCCGCCGGGCGTGCGCATCCGCACAATCTCCGCTGATGCGGGGGCGGAGACGGAGCACGTTCCTGATTGATCTGCGCCGGCGGGCACCCTGCCTGCATGGCCGATATGCTCGCCCTGTCCGGGTTGGTCGGGGGAGCGTCCCGGGCGGTGGGTGAGTCGTTCCGCATTTGGCCCTTTGGCCATTTGCCACTTTGGCCATTTGCTTCGCCATGCTTGTCAGTCAGAAACGACCCCGCGACCTCGGTTGGCACCACGCCGGGCCGCTGTTGTTCGGTGATTGGGGGACGAGCCGGCTGTACGTGCTGGGGCTGGCGTTTTTTTACGCGGGCGGCGCGGCGATCGAGTACATGCTGGCCGTGGGCGTGCTGATGATCGCGGTCGCGTGGGCGTACACGGTGGTGTGCCGGTGCTTTCCGGAGGGGGGCGGTGTGTACGCCGCGGCGCGGGAGGTCCACCCCACGCTGGCGATCGTGGGCAGCACGCTGCTGCTGTGCGGGTACATCGTCACGGTGGTGATCTCGCTGGTGGAGGCTCTGCACTACTTCGGAGTGCCGGCGGGTCCGGGCGGGGCGGTGATCCTGTCCCTGAGCGTGGCGTTCATCGTGCTGCTCGGGGTGGTGAACTGGTTCGGGGCACGCAGCGCGGGGCGGTTCGCGGCCATCACGGCGGGGGGCGCGCTGGTGGTGTCGGCGGGGCTGGCGGTGCTGTGCCTGCCGTTTGTGCCCGCGGGGCTCCGGAGCGTGTCGTGGGGGCTGCCGCACGGGACGTGGGACAACTGGGTGGTGTTCACGAAGCTGTGCCTGGCGATGGCGGGGATTGAGGCGGTGGCCAACATGGCCGGCATGATGAAGGAGCCGGTGGAGCGCACGGCCCGGCGCACGATCTGGCCGGTGGCGGGCGAGGTGGTGGTGTTCAACATTCTGTTTGCGCTGGCGCTGGTGGGCCTGCCGGCCCTGGCGGCGGGCGTGGGCAGCCCGTCGTGGGTGGCCACTGAGCGGGCGGGCCTGCCGGTGCCGCCCGAGACCATAGCCGTGCGGGACACGGGGATGAAGGTGCTGGCGGGCGCGGCCCTGGAGCACTGGCTGGGGGCGGGCGGTGCCGCGCTCGCGCTGACGAAGGTGGCGGGGATCACGTTTGGTCTGCTGCTGATCTCGGCGGCGAACACGGCGGTGCTGGCGATGGTGTCGGTGCTCTACGCGATGGCGCAGGACGGGGAGCTGCCCGGGCGGCTGCGCAAACTGAACTATTCGGGCGTGCCCTGGATGGGCCTGCTGGTGGCCTGCGGGATGTGCGTGGGCGTGCTGCTGGTGGAACGCGACGTGGCCCGGCTGGCGGAGATGTACGTGATCGGCGTGTGCGGGGCCGTAACGACCAACATCCTGTCGTCGGCCTGGAACCGGCGGCTGCGCGTGGGACGGGTTGAGCGGGTCGGGCTGTGGGTGGTGGGGTGCGTGCTGCTGGCCGTAACCCTCACGATCGTGGCCACCAAGCTCAACGCCACGCTGTTCGCGGGGCTCACGGTGGGCGCGGTGCTGGCCGCCCGCGCGGCGACACGGGCGGCGGCGCGCACCGATCAGCTGCCCGAGCCCGAACTGGGCTGGCTCGCCGAGGTGCGCCGCGCGGGCACGCAACTTGACCCCAGCAAGCCCCGCATCATGCTGGCGGCTCGCGGGCGGTACCAGGCCGAGTTCGCGGTGGACATGGCCCGCCGGCGCGGGGCCACGCTCTTTGCCATCTACGTGCGCACGCTGCGCGTGCTGGACATGCGCCCCGGCGCTGTGCCCCGCATCGAGGACGATGCCGAGGCGCAGGAGAGCCTGGGAACAGTCGCCATGCTGGCCCGCCAGCACAACGTGCCGTGCGTGGTCATCTATGCGTGCAGCGCCAACATCGCCGAAGAGATTCTCGACTACACCGTCACCTACGGCTGCGACACGCTCATCCTCGGCAAGTCGCGCCGCCGCCTCTTCGCCCGGCAACTCGAGGGCGACGTGGTGGCCCAGGTGGCCCAGTCTCTGCCCGACGGCGTGGCCCTCATCACCCGCGAGGCCACGCCCCACCCGCTGCCGGCGCGAGGCGGGTTGAGCGCGGGCGGTGGCGAAAGCGGCGGGCCCGGCGAGGCGCCGCCGTGAGGCGGGCCCAGAGCGACCGGGGGGGACCGCCGGACCACCCAAGACGCGGCCTAGCGCCCCTCGAACAGCCGATCTGCAAGCCAGTCCGAGAGTTGCGGCACGGCCTTGATCTTCCTGGCCACACCCTCGATGTCGTAGGCCACGCGCACGAACTGCACCTCGCCGCGCGTGTCGCCGCCCGCTCCGCTCTCGCGGATAATCACGTAACTGGCGCGCGGGTCCAGGTCGCGCGGCTGGCCCACCGAGCCCACGTTGATGATCGCCTTCTCGTTCTCCGTGAACTTGTACGTCGCGTCCGTCAGTTCGCCCGGCGGGTAAAAGTCCGGCTCGTCGGTGAACACGCCCGGCACGTGCGTGTGCCCCACAAAGCACACGCGCGGCACACGCTCGAAGATGGTCGTCAGTTTGTCCGGCGCGGTGCGCACGTCGTCGGGAAAAATGTACTCGTTGATCGGCCGGCGCGGCGAGCCGTGCACGCACAGGATCGGCGTCTTGCCGTCCGGGCCGTTCTCCACAATCCGCACGCGCAACCTGCCCAGAAACTCGTACCGCTCACGCCGCAGCGCATCGTCCGGTTCGGCGTCAATCCGGTCCCGCGTCCAGAACGCGGCGGACTCGGCCCCGGGGTTGAAGTTCGTCGGCTCGTAGAGCACGCCGAAGTCGTGGTTGCCCATGAGGGCCCATTGGCACCTTGCCCGCACCAGATCGATGCACAAGAGCGGGTCGGGTCCGTACCCGATAATGTCGCCCAGGCACACGATCCGCCTGATGCCCCGCGCGTCGATGTCGGCAAGCACCGCCGTGAGCGCCTCGGCGTTGCCGTGAATGTCGCTGATAATCGCCGTCTCGGCCACGGGTGGTTCCTGATGCGGAGCGCGCCCAGAGGGCGGCCCCGGGCTGCGGGGAGGCGGATGCTACCGCACCCGATGGCTCATGTCATGCGGGCTGCCCGGGCTGCGGAACCTGCGTGCTCAGGGCCGCACCCGCCGTTGCCCGGCTGGCAGAGTCCGGAGCCTGCGGCGCCGCGGTCGCTGGGGCGGTTCCGCCCACGCCCGGCCCGCCCGCCGAGCCGCCGGCCGCCTCAGCGGCCAGCCCCAGAATCCGGGCCTTGTCGGCCCGCCGCTTGTCGCCCTCGGCGGTCTTCTTGTTGAGTTTGTGGATCTTCTTGTAGGCATCGCACTTGGCCTTCTCAGGGGCCATGATGATGCTCGCCTGCGGGCCCATCCAGCGCGGCTCCGTCTCGCACTTGGCGATGTCGGAGAGTTCGTCGCGGATGCCGCGCAGCCGGTTGACGCCCAGTTCACGGTGGGCCATCTCGCGCCCCTTGAACCGCTGCGTGATGAGCACCTTGTGGCCTTCGAGCAGGAAGCCGCGGGCCTGCTTCACCCGGATGCCCACGTCGTGCGGGTCGATCTTGACGGAGCGGCCCAGGCGCACCTCCTTGAGTTCGCTCGCCTTGGCCCCCTTGTTCTTGGTCTGCTTGGACTGCTCGTACTTGAACTTGCCGTAGTCCATGATCTTGCAGACCGGCGGGCGCGCGTCCGGGCTGATCTCCACCAGATCAAACCCCTTCTCCTGCGCCATCGCGATGGCCTGCTGCGTCTCGATGACGCCCACCTGCTCGCCGTCGGCGCCGATCACACGCACCGGCGTGATGCGGATAAACCCGTTGATGCGGGTGCGGGGCGGGCCGGACGGTCCTGATCCGAATCTTGGTGCGCGGCTGATACTGATGCTCCATTGGCTTCGCCGACGCCCGCACGGCCCCGTTGCCGCACGCGCGACAACCACAGGCCCGCGGAACCCCGCCGGCGTCAATCAAACCCGAATCGTTGCTCGCTCGGCCTGTGGAGGGGGCGACGCATCATGAACACGCGCCGACGCGGAAAGCACCCGTTCGCTTCGCACTCGCGATCAAACCGTTTGCTGCCACGCGTCTGCTGCTCCACAAAGCCCGAACCGCCCACATCCATCCCCGCCGGCCAACGCGGCCTCAGGTGTCAAAACACTAACCCACCAATCGCCCCGGAGCAAGGGGAAAAAGTGAGCGAATCGGCCCCGACCCTGGGCAAAGAGGCCGGTTACACCACCGGCCGCGCGCCCGCGGCCCGTTGCCCACTCACCCGAACAGCCGCTTGAAGCCCAGGGCCCGCCGCAGGTCCGCGATCTGCCCCGTGTGAAACCCGTTGTGAAATACCATGCGGCTCACCAACGCCCATGCCGGTGTCTCGCCGCCCATGCCCCACGGGTGGCCCTTGTCGAGCGCGGCATCGGGGGCCGCACGCACCACGCCCGCCAGCCGGTCGCAGGCGCTGTTGAACACCTCCACGCACCGATCGAGTTTGGGATAACGATCGTGCCGCTCTTCCACGGTGGAGCCGAACGCGACCGATTCGGCATCGAACAGGCCCTTGTCGCGCGAACCCCTGGTGCCGTCGGCCACGGGCTTCACCACGAAATCAGACGCGGGCAGGCCCGACGTGGGCGCGCCGCTCACGAGGTCGGCCACGCGGTGCATGGTGAGGGCGCAATGCCCCAAGCACCACGCCAGGTGGTTGGGCAGGTCGGGTGTCTGCCGCACGCACGTGACATCGTTGAACCCGGGCAGGTAGCGACCGACGAGAATCTTGCAGTTGAGGATGGATTCGGCCAGAACCTCGGCGCGGGGAGAAGCCATGGCTACAGGGTAGCGACCGTCGGTTCACGCCTGCCCGGCTTGGTGCCGCGGGGTGTAGTCCAAGTTTCTGGCGGGTGCCGTTGGGTACCCCCATTCTCCGAATCGGCTACGCCCACTACATTCCTATCTACACCCCTACCGCCAGAAACTTGGACTACACCCGTGCCGCGCCCGCGCGAACCGCGCTGGGGGCCGGGCGCAGGCCCGCAGCGCGTCCGGCGTGCTCATGCGGAGGGTCAAATGGCCGCAACAGGACTCGAACCTGTGACCCCAGTCGTGTGAGGACTGTGCTCTAGCCAACTGAGCTATGCGGCCCGCGGGGCCAGTATATCCGCCGCTCTTTCCCGGCAAACGCGGCCGCTGACCGAAGTTTGGTACACTTGCCGACCCGCCGGGCTCGCCCGAGGCGACCCACAGACTCCCCATCGGAGCGACCCTATGAGCGCACCCACCGCCCCCGACCTCAGCACACCGTCGTACCCCAGCGGCGGCGGCGGAGACCCCTCAGGCCGGACAGTGCTGGGCCACCCGCCCGGCCTCTTCCTGCTCTTCATGGTCGAGATGTGGGAGCGGTTCAGTTATTACGGCATGCGCGGCTTGCTGGTGTTGTATCTCATCCGGCGAACGGCCGAGACGGCGGGGGTGGCCGGCGAGATCGAGACAAACCCCGGGCGCGGCTGGAGCCGCGCCGAGGCGAGCACGCTCTACGGCTGGTACACCGGCCTGGCGTACCTGTTCCCCATCGTGGGCGGCCTCGTGGCCGACAAGATGATCGGCACCCACCGGTCGATGCTGGTCGGCGGCATCCTGATCTCCCTCGGGCACATCATCCTTGGAATCTCGGGAATCGGCGAACTGGCCAACGGCCACGCCGGCATGAGTCTGTTTGTGATGGGCCTTGCGGTGATCGTGCTGGGCACGGGGCACTTCAAGCCCACGGTGAGCGTGATGGTCGGGCAGCTCTATCCCCCGGGCGATCCGCGCCGCGACGGCGCGTTCACCATCTTCTACATGGGCATCAACCTCGGCGCCTTCATCTGCGCCTTTGTGTGCGGCACACTCGGCGAGAAGGTCGGATGGCACTGGGGCTTCGGCTCCGCCGCCGTGGGCATGCTCGCGGGTCTGTTCATGTACATGATCGGCAAGCCGCTGTTTCTCAAGGGCATCGGCGATTCACCCAAGCCCGACGCGGGCAAGGCCTCCATGCTCTTTCTGGCCGGATCGTTGGTGGTGTCGGCGCTCTTCGCCTACGTCTACTACGTGGGCGGCATCGCGAAACTTGGGTCGCTGGTTGCCGACCTGGCGCAGCACCCGACGCTTTCCATGGCCATTATCGCGGTCCTGATCGCCGGCGTGCTCGGATGGACGGGTTGGTTCCTCTCGATCAACCGCCCCGAAGACCGCGGGGCCGTGCTCTCGATCCTCATCTTCATGCTCTTCAACGCGTTCTTCTGGGTTGCCTTCGAGCAGGCCGGCAGTTCGTTCAATATCTTCACCGAGCAGAACACCGACCGCATGATCGGCACCTTCGAGGTGCCCGCGACGTGGTTCCAATCCGTCAACGCGGGGCTGATCTTCATCCTGGCGCCCATCTTCGCCGCGATCTGGACGACTCTGGGCAGGCGAAGAGTGAACCCAAGCCAGCCCATTAAGATCGCGCTGGGCCTGATCTTCCTGGGCGTCGGCTTCCTGTTCATGGTGTGGGCGGGCCAGATCGCCACGGGTGCGGGCGGCACGGCCAAGGCCGGCATGTGGCTGATCCTCATGACCTACTTCTGGCACACCGTGGGCGAGTTGTGCCTCTCGCCGACAGGCCTCTCATACGTGACCAAAGCCGCGCCCGTGAAGTTCGTCAGCCTCCTCATGGGCATCTGGTTCATCTCCTCGTTCATTGCCAACCTCGGCGGCGGGCTCATCGCCGCGCAGGTCGAGTCGATCGAGAAGGGCGAAACCAAACTGCCGTGGAACTTCGGCGGACAGGCCGACTTCTTCTTCCTGTTCGTGGTATCGTCCATCGGCGCGGGCCTGCTGATCCTGGCCTTGACACCGCTGCTCAAGATGCTCATGCGCAACGTGAAGGAGTGATGCGGGGCTGGGGCGCGCCGGCGGCCGGCCCTCACACGCCAAACACACCCGGCTGCACGTCGGGCAGTGTCTTCTGCGCCCTCTCCTCATGCCGCAGCACGAAGCCGCGGGCCTCGTAGTTCGCTCGCGCGGCGTGGTGGTCCAGGCTCGATGTGGTCAGCAGCACGCGCGTTGAGCCGCGTGCAAACGCCCGCTCCACCGCGCGCGTCAGCAGCCACCCACCGAGGCCACGCCCGTGGTGGCCGTCAAGGACACCGAAATACTCGATCTTGGTCTCGGGCACTGCACCGCCAGCCGCGCCCCACTTGCTGGTGTCTGTGGGTGTCGCCAGTTCCACGTATGCGCACGGCGCGCCGCCCACATACGCCACGTGCGTTTCGTACCCCGGCGCGGTCAGCACACCCACCCACCGCTCCTCACTCCAGGCAAGCCGATCCACCCACCACCACTTCGCACCCACCGCGGCGTACAGCATCCGGTTCAGCGGCGGGCACGGTGCCTCCACGCGCACGAACACGGGCTCAGGGTCGGGCACGCGTGCGCACGGGCGGAGCCCGCCGCGCGCGGGGAGTTCATAGAAGTACGTGGTCTCGTCAACAACGCGGGGCATGAAGCCAGCGTATGTGCCCGAGGCGGTTCACCGCCAGTACGGATACCGGCCACCGGAGTACCACCGGCGGCCATACCGCTCCGGCGTGAAGAACAGGTACGAACTGCTGCTCGTGTTCACGTTGTAATACCGTTGCCGTTCCAGCGAAGCCTGCTCCGCCTGCGGCCACACATCCCCCGCCACGGGCGAGCGCGGCGAGGCGAGGGCCAGCGCACCGTCTCGGCGTGAGAACTCCGGCAGCGATTGACCGTCCACACCCACGAGCGCGGCGTTCACCCGGGCCGATGGAAAGAGCGCCTCCGTCCCACGTTCCACCACATGCACCGCCCCCGCCCCCCCCGCCTGCCCGCATGAAGCCTGCGAAGAAGCCGCGTTCGGCGTGCAGCCGCCACAGAGCACGCTCGCAGCGAGCCACAGCCCACCGGCCAGAGCCGTGCCGCGAACTGTTCTGGCGTGCATCGATCGGCAACGCATCCGCATCCTCCCGCCCGGGCGCACCCGCGGCATCCACATCCGGGGCAACCGCCGTGCCCCATGGGTGAGCACGGATCGGGGGCGCTGCGCGGCACTCTTATCGGAGCACGCCCGGGCGGTGTGGTGCGAACCCACCTTGTCGTATTCTGCACGCGACACGGGCACGCATCAACTCGTCAACCGTCAACCCGTCAACTCATCAACTCTTCCCCTCACCCACCTGCTCGATAAACGCGTTGGCCTCGGCGATGCTCGTTTCCATCTCTCGCACCAGGCCCGCCACGTCGCTCTGAATCTGCGCCGAAGTGCTCTGGAGCGAGGCGATCGCCCGCGCGTTGAGGTTGTGCTTCAGGAACAGCACCTGGTCCTTGAACGCGCCCAGCACCGGCGGCATCTTCGATGCGGCGTTCTTCATCGCGGCGATGAGTCTGTCGTACTGGCGCAGCGTGTCGTCCAGTTGCTTCTCGCTGGCCCGGCGCATGGTCTCGCTGGAATACTGCTTCAGTTCCGTGCGCCACTCGCTGAACAGTGCGCTGCCTACTGCCTCCACGCTCTCGATCTTGCCGGTCACGGCCCTGGCCCGGGTTTCGCTGCGCTCATACTCAGCCCTGAGTTTTTCGTAGCGGCTTTCGAGTTCCTTCACGTCCGCCGAGCCGCCCGTGCCCGTAACAGCCAGAAACTGCCGAAGCGCGCTCTCGAACTGTTTCTTGGCCACGGTCTGCGAATCGCGCGCCGCCTGAACCTTGTCCACCAGTTGTTCACGCTTGGCGTACCCGAACGCCTCGGCCAGCGCAATCCGGTGCGAAACGCACCCCGCCCCGCCACCCGACACCCCTATGCCGCACCCAACCAGCGTCAGGCCCAGCCCAACCACACGCGGCGTAACCCTTTGACCGTCGCACACTTGCGCAAGTATCCGCCACATGCCCGCACTGTACCGCCGCGCTGCCTTTGGCACGCCAGCGAGGTGAAAAGTGTGGGAATCTTGCTGCCAAACACAAACCAACCCACGCCGCGCGGCAGGGTCCAAAAACCCCCTCGCAGCGGCCCAACGCCTGTCGGGGTTGGCAATCTGGTCAATCCTCGCCAATAATGGTCCCCCGTGGTGGCGGCCCGTGGCCGCTCATCGCCAGCGGCTTTCTCGATCCCGCTCCGGGCTCGGCCACCGCGTCAGGTCGTTGCACCCGATGGTCGCGGGGTACGGCACCGGATCAACTACGTTCAGGAATGACCGTGGCCGAGTCAATCGCACATCGGTGGCCCGGTTCGAGAGGTCCGGGCCGTTTTTCCAGAATCGCACCCACCCGCCCCATCACTCCCGCCTCGCAGCGACGTAACCGCGACGGCCCGAATCCCAAGCACCCTTTCAGGAGTCCCCCCGCATGACCACCACCCGCCTCGTACTTGTCGCCGGCCTCGCCCTCTCCCTTGCCGCCCTGGGCTGCGAAGAGAAGAAGGCCGAGACCACCAAGGCCGCCGATGCCTCCAAGAGCATGATGGACAAAGCCAAAGACACGGCCTCCAAGGCCGCGGAGAACGTGAAGGAGGGCACGGTCAAGGCCGTTGAGGCCGTCAAAGACAGCACCGCCAAGGCCGTGGAAGCCACCAAGGAGGGCACCGCCAAGGCCGTCGAAGCCGTCAAGGAAGGCGCGGCCAAGGCCGTCGCCCTCGTCAGCAACGAGACCAAGACCGCCATGAAGGGCTACCTCGACTCGCTGGGCGCCACCAGCGGCATCCTCGCCAAGATCACCACCCCCGCCGACGCGACCGGCCAACTCGGCACCCTGAACACCGAGGCCTCCAAGGTCGCCGGCTTCATCGGCGTGCTCGACAAGGCCACCGCCGAGGTCAAGAGTGCGCTCAAGACCGAGTTCGGCGCGCAACTCGAGCCCATCGCCAAGGCCTTCAACGACCAGAAGGACCGGATCATGAAGGACGGCGCGCTGAGCAAGATTCTCGGCGACACACTCGCCAAGTTCAAGGCGCTCTCGTTCTGAGCCGGCGGCCGCGAGCGGTCGGCCGTCAGGGGTGAGCCAAGCCGATGCAGAGAAACACGCCTTGATGGGTGGTCCGGCGGTCTCCGCCGGATCGCGCGACGGATGCCGCACCGTTCTTCATCACGGCGCCCGCTCGGCCTTGACGGCATCGCTCGAGGAGAAGTGCAGCAGCAGCCGCTCGCCCGGGGCGGGCGGCTTGGCATCGGGCAGGCCCGCGGTTGGCAGCGTAACGCGGCCAATCCCGCCCGCGGCCTTCTGCTGAGCGGTCTGCACGGTCAGTTCCACCTCTTTGTCGCCCGGCCGGTAGCGTTCCACACCCAGCACCTCGACGATCGCGTTCGTATGCACGAGCGTGTCGGGGGCATCGGGCCGCAGCAGCGTGGAGCGGAGCAGCACCACCGCCAGCGTGAAGTAGATGACGATGCCCGTCACATCCACCAGCGTGGCTACGAAGGGCGTGGAACTCCCCGCCGGGTCGAAGCCCATGCGCTTGAGCAGGAACGGCAGCATCGCCCCCATGATGCTCCCCCACAGCACCACGCCCACCAGCGTGCATCCGATGGTCGTGCTCAGGATCACGTAGTGGTCCATCACGTTGGGGTCTCTGAACCAGCCCATCCAGCCGAAGAGGTTGATGCGGAAGATGCCGATGGCGCCGATCATCAGCGCCAGCACCGTGGCCACGCCGATCTCCCGCAGCAGCACCCGGAGCCAGTCGCTCAGCGTGATCTCGCGCAGGCCCAGGGCCCGGATCACCAGCGTGCTGGCCTGCGACCCGGCGTTGCCGCCGGAGGAGATGATGGCGGGGATGAAGACCGCCAGGATCGCCGCGCGTTGAATCTCGTCCTGAAAGAACGCGATGGCGTTGCTGGTGAGCAGTTCCGACAGGAACAGCAGGGCCAGCCAGGGAGCCCGCTTCTTGAAGAGCGAGAACATGCTGGTCTGCATGAACGGCTCTTCGAGCGCCTGCACGCCGCCGATCTTCTGCATGGCCTCCGTGGCCTCCTGCACGGCCACGTCCGCCACGTCGTCGTGCGTCACAATCCCCAACAGCGCCCCGCGCGAATCGACCACCGGCAGAGCCACCCGGTCGTACTTGGTGAGCGCCACCACCGCCTCTTCCTGCGGCTGATCGGCCCGGAGTGTGACAAACTGCCGGTTCATCACGCTCTCGATGGGTGTCTCCGGCTCCGCCATGATGACCTGCCGCAGACGCAGGTCATCAATCAACACGCCCTGCTCATCCACCACGTACACCACGTTGATCGTCTCGGCATCGCGCCCGTGCTTGCGGATGTGCTCCAGCGCGCGGGCCGCCGTCCAGTCGGCCCGTATCCGCACATAGTCCGGCGTCATCAGCCTTCCCACCGAGCGCGGCGGGTAGCCCAGAATCGCCTGCGTCTCCGCCCGCTCCTGCGGCGGCAGACTCGCCACGATCCGCTCCGCCACCTCTCCGGGCAACTCGTCCAGCAGCCGGGCCCGGTCGTCGGCCGTCATGGCCTCGATGATCCGCACCGCGCCCTTGTCGCCCAGACGCTTGATCAGCGCCTCCTGCTTGTCGGCGGCCAGATACGAGAAGACCACCGCGGAATCGTCCCGCGGCAAAAACCTGAACGCGATCGCCGCGAGTTCCGGGTCGATGTCCGCCAGAATGTCCGCCACATCCGCCGGGGGCACGCCGTGCAGCGCATCGCGCAGGTTGGCGTAATCGCCCGCGCGGATCAACTCCACCACCTCGGGCTCAAGCAGGTTGGCGACGGGGTTCACGCCCCAAGCGTACCGCCACCCGTGCGCTCACGCGCTGCGCCCCCGGCCCCACCCGCACGCTCACACACCCGGCCGCCACCCCTGCGCAATGGGCATGCGCCGGCCCGAGCCAAACGCCACGCCCGTCACCTTCAGGCCCACCGGCGCCTGCTTGCGCTTGTACTCGGCCAGGTCGATCAGGCGCACCGCGCGGGCCACCACCTGTGCGTCCGCCCCCATCTCGCGCACGATCCGGGCCGGGCTCTCACGCCGCTCCACGTATCGCTCGATGATCTCGTCCAGCACGTGGTACGGTGGGAGCGAGTCTTGGTCTGTCTGGTTCGGTTTCAGTTCCGCCGAGGGGGCCTTGGTGATGCTGGCTTCGGGGATCGGCGACCCCATCAGCCCCGCGATGCCCAGTGAGCTGTGGTGCTCGTTCATCCAGCGGGCCAGCCGGTAGACCATGATCTTGCCCACATCGCTCAGCACCGCCAGCCCGCCGTTCATGTCGCCGTAGAGCGTGCAGTAGCCCACGCCCAGTTCGCTCTTGTTCCCCGTGGTGAGCAGCAGGTGGTTGTGCTTGTTGGAGATCGCCATGAGCAACGTGCCGCGCACGCGGCTCTGGAGGTTCTCCTCAGTCACGTCCGCCGCCTTGCCCCCCATCGCCGGTTCCAGCACGCCCAACAGCGACGCGAACGGACCCTCGATCGGCAACGTCTGGAAAGGCACGCCCAGGTTCTTCGCCAGCGCGGCCGCGTCGCCCTTTGATCCGTCGGATGAGTAGCGGCTGGGCATGCTCACGCCCAGCACGCTCTCCGGCCCCAGCGCTGCCGCCGCCAGCACCGCCACCACCGCCGAATCGATGCCGCCCGACAACCCCAGCACGCAACTCTTGAAACCGGTCTTGCGGCAGTAGTCGCGCACGCCCAGGACCAAGGCGCGAAAGAGCAACTCCTCGTCGGAGGGCTTGGGGCGCTCTTGTGGGGCGGACTTCCAGTCCGCCATGCCTCCGTGCCGCAGTTTACGCGCCGCGGCGGGTGCCCCCGTGCCCTGCAAGTCCACATCCACCACCAGCAACCCCTCCTCGAACAGCCGCCCTTCGGCGATCACCTCGCCGTCCTCGCCGACCACCGCGGCGTATCCATCAAACACCAACTCGTCGTTCCCGCCCACCTGATTCACCGCCGCGAACACCACGCCGCGCTCGCGTGCATGGTGGGCCAGAATCGACCGGTGGCGCTCGCCCTTGCCGAGCACGAAGGGGCTGGCGGACGGGTTCACGATCAACTCTGGCCGCGTCAGCCCTGAGCCCGGCACCGGGTTGCACAGTTCCTCCACCGGGTCGGGCTTGTCGAGGTAGCGCTCGCTGAACCCGGCATCGAAGCCGCGCCACAGGTCTTCGCAGATGCTCAGGCCCACGGGCACGCTCCGCCCCGCGGCACCCCCCGCCGCGCGTGTGGGCACGCTCACCACCACGGGGCGTGTGCCCGGCACAAAGTAGCGGTTCTCATCGAACACGTCATACGTCGGCAAGAGGCGCTTGTCGTACCACGCCACCATCTGTCCGTCGCGATAGACGAGCAGGGCGTTGCTCAGCCTTCGCCCGGTGCCGTCCAGCGGCATGGGCGCACCGAACACGGCCGTGATGCCGGGCGGGAGCGACTCGCCCACGTGCTTGGTCGCGATGCACGCCGCGTCGATGAACCCCTCCTGCATGAGCAGGTCTTTGGGCGGGTAGCCCGTCAGGCAGAGTTCAGGGAACACAACCAGATCGGCGTGCTGCTCCTGCGCGCGCCGCGCGAACGCGAGAATCAGCGCGGCGTTGTCATCCAGTGCGCCGATGGTCGGGTTGATCTGCGCGAGCGCGAGCCTCATCGGGGGATCGTAGAAGCAGCCGGTCGAGCCGTAGGTACGCACCCCCGCCCACACCCAGCACCAGGTTGGTCGCCGCCTCCGTCGCCGTCACCGCCAGCACCACCGCCATCATGCCGCCGCCGCCCAGCGTGGCCAGCGCCCCGCTGGTGCCCCACT
>CAZNEU010000257.1:0-4654 GCA_964571915.1 uncultured Phycisphaeraceae bacterium | reverse complement strand
TGGTGGGGGGGGTGGGGGGGGGGGGGGGGGGTGGGGTGGGGGGGGGGGGGGGCAGCCGGGGGCGGGGCGCGGCCCCCGCCACGCCGCCCACGGCGGCGTCGCGGTATGCGGCCACGCTGGACAAGGATGGCTCGCTGGTGTTCAGGGACACGGTGAGCAAGCGCGAACTGGTGGCCGGCGGGAACCAGCCCGTGGCCTATGGGGCGGCGGGAGGGTTGAAGCCGACGATTGCGCTCGTGAAAGCCGCGGGGGGCGCGGAGGTGGTGGCGACGTTCAAGAACACGATCAACGCCACGCAGAAAATGGGGACGATCGGGCTTACGGGCGTGCGCTTCGGGCCCAACGTGAAGCACTGGCAGTTCGGCCAGGACACGAAGGTGATGGAGGCGCAGGGGTACAACACGAGCATCACGCTGGTGTATCCCGGGGGCACGTACAGCCCGGTGCAGGTTCTCAGCGATGGGCAGCACACGGTGGGCATCAGCCTGCTCTACCCCGTGGTGGAGTACGGGCACACCGTGCAGCGTTTCATGGTGGGCAGCGAGAAGATGCCGGGCATGAGCGAATCGGAGCGGACGTGGGCGGTGGGGTATCGCCTTGACGGTGAGTTGCCCGCGGGCGCAACGCGGGTCTACACCCTGGCGGTGCGCGCGGTGCCCGCGGACCAGTCATGGCTGGAGACGGTTCTGCCGTACCGCGATTATTTTCAGCGCACCTACGGCGCGTTGAAGTACGAGCGCGACGACCGACCCGTGGTGGGCACGGCGGCGGCGTTCATGGAGCGCGTGAGCCCGACCAACCCGCGCGGCTGGGTGGAGGAAGCCTTCCGACCGGACGTGAACGGGTGGGCACCCTGGGCGGCCAAGTTGAAGGCCGATGCGGCCCGGGGCGGTTATGCCCGGGCCATGTTGTGGACGCCGTCGGGCGTGTTCGACAAGTCCCCGGGGAACTTCCCGTTCCAGTTCATGACGGGGCTCATGAACGTGCCCAAGGCGACCGAGACGCTCGGCCACTTGGCGGGGCTGAGCGCCGACGGCACGCTGCAACTGGGGTACTGGTGGGGGCACGCCGTGAGCGTGATGAAGGAGTGGAACCCCCAGGCGAGCCACCCGCTGGACCCGATGAACGCCGACGACGTGGCCCGCGGCTTCGCCGAACTCGACACGGCCGTGGCCGCCGGGGCCACCATGGTGGGGCTGGACGCGTTCCAGATGGACAAGCCGCGGGCGTTGTATCAGTGGATGCAGATGATGCAGGCGCGGCACCCGAAGGTGCGGTTCATTACCGAGAACGCCGCGAGCGACCTGATTCATAACCTGGCGCCGACGTTTCACGAGGCGACGCACGTGCGCAACCCGCACGTGATGGCGGACTTTCTGAACCCCGGGCACGAGACCTGGGCGGCGATGACGACCTGGGGCCCGAACGTGGCCGCGGGGACGACCCCGACGCAGGCGCAGAAGGAGCAGGAGATTCAGCGGCTGCGCGGCCTGGGGTTCGTGCCGCTCACGTACGGGGTGGTGGTGCAGCCGTCGGCGCCGGCAGACTCGCGCTCCTGGCTGCGAACGGTGCCCGAGAATCTTCGCGCCACCGACCTCGCACGGCTGGGCAACGATGCACGCAAGAAGGCCACCGGCCCGGTGCTGCCGGGCAGGCAGGTGGAGATGGCGCGGATGCCGAGCCAGAGCCGCGTGCCGGCGGTCGTGGCGGCGGCGATCCGGCAGAACGCCCGGGCCGGGGTGGTGGCGGGGAAGGCCCCTGAGAAGCGCGAGCGGGCCCCGATCTCGGTGGTGGCGAGCGCGAAAGCGCCGTAGGGGGGTGTGGGGAATGGCGGTACACTGCGCCACCGAGCGGGTGTAAAGCACCTCCCCCGGCCTCGAAGGCTCGGCCACCCCTCCGTCCGCCACGGCGGATCTCCGACTCGGAGCGGAGGGGGATGGAGGAGCGGGGGGGGAATCTGGAGCAGGGCATGGCACCATCGTCTCAGGCGGCCGAGTCGCGCGACATTGATTCCACGCTCAACGAGACGCGGGTGTTCGCGCCCGTGTCGGCTGCCGGTCTGGGCTTCACGGCCTGGCACGTGTCGAGCATGGAGGAGTATCGTCGGCTGCACCGGCGCTCGGTGGAGGAGCCGGAGAGTTTCTGGGCCGAGGAGGCCGCGCGGCTGGCGTGGTTTGCGCCGTACAAGAGCGTGCTGGAGTGGCAACCGCCGGACGCGAAGTGGTTTGGCGGCGGCAGGATCAACGCGTGCTACAACTGCGTGGATCGGCACGTGCAGGCCGGGCACGGCGAGGAGGCGGCGATTGTGTGGGAGGGTGAGCCGGTGGGGCCGACCACGAGCCACGCCGCGCCGGGAACGGCGTACGCGGCCGAGCCGGAGGTGCGGCGGCTGACGTACCGCGACTTGCAGGTGCAGACGAGCAAACTGGCGAACGTGCTGCTGCGGCTGGGCGTGAAGCGCGGCGAGGTGGTGACGATCTACATGCCGATGGTGCCGGAACTGGCGGTGGCGATGCTGGCGTGCGCGCGGATCGGGGCGGCCCACAGCGTGATTTTCGGGGGGTTTGCCCCGCACGCCATCAGCGAGCGCGCGGTGGATGCGAAGAGCAGGGTGATTCTCACGGCCGATGGTGGATGGCGGCGCGGCGAGGTGGTGCCGCTCCAGAAGAACGTGGAGGACGCCTGCGATGCGCTGCACAACCAGGGGCACGCGATCGACCACGTGGTGGTGCTGAAGCGGACGGCCCACGTGCCGCCAAGCCAGCGGTTTGTTACGGGCGCGATGCGCAACGGGTGTACGCGGTTTCATTGGTGGCACGACGAGATGGCGCGGGCGAGCGACGCCTGCCCGTGCGCGGCGATGGAGAGTGAGGACATGCTCTTTCTGCTCTACACGAGCGGAAGCACCGGCAAGCCCAAGGGGATTCTGCACACCACGGCGGGGTATCTGGCGTTTGTGCAGATGACGGCGCGGCTGACGTTCAACCTGATTCCTGACAGCGGGCAGTTGTTCTGGTGTACGGCCGACATCGGGTGGATCACGGGGCACTCGTACGTGCTGTACGGCTTGCTGCTGAATCGGGTGCCGAGCCTGATGTACGAGGGTGCGCCGAACTACCCGGCGGTGGGGAGTGGTGGGGACCGGTTCTGGGACATCATCTCGCGCCACAAGGCGACGCAGTTTTACACCGCACCGACGGCGATCCGCACGTTCATGAAGTGGGGGGATGACCTGCCCGCGAAGCACAACATGAGCAGTTTGCGCGTGCTGGGCACGGTGGGCGAACCGATCAACCCCGAGGCGTGGATGTGGTACCACAAGCACATCGGCGGGGGTCGCTGCCCGATCGTGGATACATACTGGCAGACGGAGACGGGTGGGCACATCTGCACGCCGCTGCCGGGGGCGATTGCCACCAAGCCGGGGAGTTGCACGCTTCCGATGCTGGGGATTGACGCGGCGGTGGTGAACGAGCAGGGCGAGGAACTGCCGCCCAACAAGGGCGGGCTGTTTGTCATCCGCAAGCCGTGGCCGGGGATGCTGCGCGGCGTGTACGGCAACCGCGAGCGCTTCGTGAGCAACTACTGGGGAAGGGTGAAGGACCCGAAGACGGGGGTGCCGTACTACTTCTCCGCCGATGGTGCGCGGCGGGACACCGACGGGTACTTCTGGATTCAGGGGCGGATTGATGATGTGATCAAGGTGAGCGGGCACCTGCTGGGGACGATGGAGGTGGAGAGCGCGCTGGTGAGCCACCCCGGCGTGGCGGAGGCGGCGGTGGTGGGTGTGCCGCACGAGATCAAGGGGAGCGCGATCTGCGCGTTTGTGACGCTCAGGCCGGTGTGGCTGAAGACCAACAAGCGCGAGCCCGATGAGGCGCTCAAGAAGGAACTGGCGGCGCACGTGGCGAAGGAAGTGGGGGCCTTGGCGCGGCCGGATCAGGTGCGGTTTGCGGAGGGCCTGCCCAAGACGCGCAGCGGGAAGATCATGCGGAGGCTCTTGCGGGATGTGGCCGCGGGCGTGGAGAAGATCACGCAGGACACGACGACGCTGGAAGATTTCAGCGTGGTGGCGAAGTTGAGGGGGGATGAGGAGTGAGGGGAAGGCACTGGGCATGAGGCATGAGGCCTGTGGCACCGGCGCGAATCGTCGAGCCGCGAGTCTCCGCCCGCACGGGCCCGTGGGCCGATAGGATTGACCATGGAGTTTCGCGAGGAATACGACGCGGTGTACGAGGGCGGGGTGTTCCGGCCCGAGGGGCCGGTGAACCTGCCCGAGAAGGCGCGGGTGCGCGTGCGGGCGGACAGGGCGGAATCACCGTCAGATGCCGCGCGTCGGTTGGTGCAACTCGCACAGGAAATCCGGGCACGCGGCCTTCTGAACTCGGACGGGTGGAAGTTCAACCGCGAGGAGCTGTATGACCGGGGTTGACACGAGCGTGCTCGTGTACTGCATCGATGCGCGGGACTCGGTCAAGAGCACCAAGGCGCTCGCCCTGCTGGGCTCGCTCGATCCTCAGTCCACGGTGTTCCCTTGGCAGGTCTTGGTCGAGCTGGGTGCTGTCGGCTGCAAGCTGGCCCGGTTGCAGAACGGCCACGACGAAGTGCGACGCTTTCTCTCCAGGCTGATCGCGGAGTGGACGATCGCCCTGCC
>CAZNEU010000256.1:0-1991 GCA_964571915.1 uncultured Phycisphaeraceae bacterium | reverse complement strand
GCCGTCGTCGGAGGCTTGGATCGTAGCCGATGCGGGTGCCGCGCCGGGCGGCACACCCGGCGAGGTCGGGGGCCAACGCAGCACCACACCGCCGATCTCGCGGTGGGAGCCGAAGTCAATCGTGAGCGCGGGCGCGGCATCGTCTGCCGCGGGTGCCCAGCCCGGGCTTGCGTCTTGCGCGCTCGCCAGCACGCCCGCCGCGGCGTGCCCCGCATCCGCCGCGCTGGTTGCGCTGGCGGCCGGGGTGCCCGCGTAGGGCACGCTGGGCGGGATGGACCGGAGCGTGAGGCCCGCGATCCAGAGCGAGCCCTTGCCCCCCTCGCTCGCGGCGAGGACCAGTTCCACGTGCCCCGCGCGGGCCAGCGGCTTGCTGTCTGGCCCCCACGCGAAGCGGAAGTGCCGGCGCTTGTTCACGAGGCGCATCCACTCCGCGGGGGGCGTGTAGCCGCGCCGGTTCATCCACCAGACGTTCAGGCCCGATTCGTCGGCGAGTTTGATCTCGAAGTTGTTGGCGGGGCCAGTGCCGCGCACGAAGAGGTTCAGTTCGTAGTTGGCGGGCAGGTCAAGGGCGAGCGGCAGGCTCGCGCCGCCGTAGCCCGCGCCGCGCGTGAAGTCGTAGTCGATACGCAGGCAGGGCGCGCCGTCGGGCCCGGTGTCGGCGTGCAGCGAGAGGGCCACGCCATCGGATTCAACAACCTTCCACGCCGCGGCATCAGCGCCGAGGACGGTGCCGGTGCTGCCAGCAGGTGTCTGCGCATTGGCCGGGCGAGAGAGAGCAACGCACGCGCACACGTAGATCAGGGCCACGATGGGCGGAAGGCACCTCACCATGCCACGATCCTAAGCGTGAAAGCGGTTGCATGGTGCCGAACGCTCCCGTCCTGTGCGGGGGGACGCAGACGGCTTCAGCAACCCTGAAAGTACGCGGTGATAAAATCGCCCAGATTGTCTGGATTCGGCGGCTGGCACCAGCGCGAACCATCAATCGTGAAACCCGTGCGATACCCCGCGTCATAGGGCGGCGCGGCATCCCTGCACGGCGACGCAAACCCGCCGGGACCGGGGAGCGCGGGCACCGTGTAATACTCGGTGATGAAGTCGCCCAGGTCGTCCGGGTTCACCGACCCATCGGCGTTGTAATCGAGCACACACGGCGGCGCGGCGGAGCAGGCGGGATAGGGCGAGTTCAGCACCGCCGCGAGCGCGCCGGGCGAGAGCAACTCGGCCAGACCCAGAGCGCCCATTGAAACGTCGGGCAGCCCGGCACTGTCGGGCAGATACGCGGGATCAACACTCGAGCGGCGGTAGAGGATGGATGCGCCGCCCTTGAACGTCTCGCGTGCGCCAACGCGATAGGCCTGATACGCACCGCCAGCCGCAGGCGCGAACGCGCTGCCGGGTGCGCCCGTGCCGCCGGCCAGGCCCAACAGGGCCGTGAAGGTCGCCACGTTGCCCGTGCTGTTGTTGATGGCATCGGCCCGGTAGCCACCCCACTCACCCTTGGTGGTGCCGGCGGAGAAGACCGTGTTCCAGACCGGCGCATTGTCATCGGTCCACGCCATGTGCGAGAGGCGGACGTTGAGCATCTGCGTTTGCCAGGCGGTGCTGCTGCGCCAGGCCGGCAGCGTGAGCATCGGGTAGATATTGATGAAGGCGGGTTGAAAGTTGTTCGCACTGTCGCCGGTGATGTTGCGCCCCGTCACGTACGTGGCCGTGGGCCACAACCCGCGGTTCAGCCAGTTGGCCAGCACCACCTGCGACGGAAACCCGCCGTATGTGGCGCACTGGTTGACGAAGATGATCCCCTCGTTGATGGGCGCGGCGCTAGGCGACACGTTCGGCCCGCCCCCGCTCTGACCCGTGTAGTAGTAGTGGTTCGAGACCGGGTTGATGTATGTGTCCCAGTTCGACACGCCGCAGATGATGGCGTGGGCCGACGCGGCGATCTCCGGATCGCTCGGATAGAACGCCCGTGCGCGCGCTGCCGCGAG
>CAZNEU010000255.1:0-1694 GCA_964571915.1 uncultured Phycisphaeraceae bacterium | reverse complement strand
ACCGTGATCGTCGTGGGCTTCTCGGCCGTGGTGTCGTTGTTGACCACCGAGCCGACCCTGGCCAGCGAATCGCCCGCGGCGCCGCCCGCCACCGAGAAGGTCGCGCCCGCGACCATCCGGAGGTCGCGGTTCAGTGTCAGCGTCGCTCGCGGCCCCACCTGCACCGTTCCCGCGTTCTCCAGACGATCGATGGTGGCCGTCGCCGCGCCGCCCGCGTCGTTGGCACCGCCCACCACCGAGAGCGACGCCTTGGGTTGATTGAGAAACACTCCGCTCTTTTTGTTGACCCCGTCGGTGGCGGTGAGCGTGCCGCCGGGCCCGACGCCGAAGGCCACGCCCGCCGGGGAATCGAAATCCAGTCCGTTGCGTACGACCGTGGCACCCTCGCCCGATGCGCGTCCCAAGGTGATGGTGCCCCCCTTGCTCACCATGATCGATCCCACGTTCTGTGTCGCCGAGCGATTCTCGAGCAGCGCCCCATCCCCGCTCACCTCGATGGTCGCGGGCGTGTTGGCCTTGGGACTCTGGTTCGTCAGGCGGACGCTGCTGTCGGGCACCGTGTAGCCGGTTCCGACCCGCAGGGTACCGCGCGCCCCTACCACGATCTCACCCTCGTTGCTCAGCGCTCGTGCCACATCCATCTTCGCGTCCGCGGCCACCGTGCTGCCCACGTTCACCACGCCCCGCCCGGCATCCGTCAGACTGTTGTAGAGAGCCACCTGCGGCGAATCCGCCGGCAGCGAAGCGCCGATCGTGGCCGCGCCTCGCCCCTGCACGGACAGCGTCCCCGCGTTCTCGAGCGTCCAACCCACCACAAACTGCCCCGCCGTGCCGTCGGCCCCGCCGCCGATGCGGATCACGCCGCCGTTGAGCGCGCCCGTCCCCGGCGTCTTCTCGCTCTTGTTGTCCACGAGCAACTTCTTGGTTTTCACATCCAGCGTGATGCCGTTGAGCAGGCCGTCCAGGTTCTCCGTGTCCACATCCACGGTGAACGTCGTGCCGGTGTCGTCCCCGGCCGTGGGGTCGAGCGTCGCCACGTCGTGGGCCTTGGGCACCGCCCCCGCCCCCGCCGCGCCGCGGCCCCACCGGTCCGTGTTGCTCCACACCAAGTTCGCCCCCGGCTTGAAGCGGGCCAGCACACGCTCGTTGTTGAAGCCGCCCCCGTCCACAAACTCCCGGTACGTGTCCACGCGCGTGGACGAGGCAAACGCGTTGTCGCCCGAGTTGTTCACCGCCACAATCTTCTTGCCGCCCCCACCGCCGCCGAAGTCGAACACGTTCGGTCCGCCCGAGTCGCCGCCGTTGGTCAGTTCACTGCTGGGCGGACGGCTGAAGCGGTACAACTCGTCGGTGACGTTCCCGTTCACCAGCGGGTCGGGAAACTTCATGGTGCCGATGCCCTTGACGCTCTCGTTGGCGGTGGCGGTCGAGAAGCCCAGCACCTGCACCGTGTTGCCCTTCTTGAGCACGTCGCCCCCGCCCGCCGCGGCCAGGGCCGGGAACGCCTCCGCCCCCGCCTTGTCGCGCCCGTTCAGCACCAGCACCAGGCCGATGTCGTGCGGGTGGCTGCCACCGCCCGTGGGGTCATAGGCCGGCTTCTGCACGCCCAGGCCCAGGTAGCGGGTCGCCCCCAACTGGAAGCGCTCAAAGTTCTGCCCCGTGGGCGCATCATTGTTCAGCACGTGCGCGGCCGT
>CAZNEU010000254.1:0-3957 GCA_964571915.1 uncultured Phycisphaeraceae bacterium | reverse complement strand
CACCGCCGCGGCCGTCGCGGCCAGCGACGCCCGCGTGCGCATCCCCATGTCGCCCGGGGTCGATTCGCTCAACGTCGCCGTCGCCACCGCCATCGCGCTGGAACACCTCCGGTGGGTCGCCGCGGGGGCATCCGATGCCGCGCCGGGTGCGTAGTCAGCCGGAGGCGGTGTCCGCGACCGCCGCGCCCGCCAACCCTGAAGGCACGGGGTTATCCTTTGTTTCACCACCCGGCCGACGCCCGGCTTATCCCGCGTGCCCCGCGAAAGTGCTCCCATGAACACCACCTCCCGCTCGTCTGTCGCCCGTGTGCTCGTGCTTGCCGGCCTGCTCGGCGCGGCGGGCGTGGCCGCAGCGGACGTGCCGCGCGTCTGGCAGCCGGAGATTCGTCGCGAGGGCACCGGCGCGCGCCGCGACGACCTCAACGCCCTTGAACTCAAGCCCTTTGCACCCTCGTCGTGGGCCACGCTCAAGGGTTGGACGAGCGGCCCCGCGCCCACCGCCGAAAGCCTCAAGGGCAAGGTGGTGCTGATCGTGACGTGGGCCGCGTGGCACCCGGCAAGTGTCGGCGCCGTGGGGCGCGCGGAGAGGTTGCTCGCGTCGCAGGGCGAGAAGGGCCTGGTGGTGATCGCCGTGCACGATGCCAAGCGGTATGAGATGGCCACCAAGTTGGTGCAGGAGCGCGGCCTCAAATCGCTGGTCGCTCAGGACGCGGGCGGTGTATTCCGCCAGGCCATCAAGGCCGACCTCGACCCCAACTTCTATCTTCTCGAACGGGCCGGCAACCTGCGCTTCGCCGACATCGAGAGCGAGATGCTCGAGCAGGCCACCGACCTGCTCGTGAATGAAAAGCCCGAAGACGCGGCCAAGGTTCCCGCCGCGTTCACCGGCGCGGTGAAAGCCGCCAAGGGCCCCGCGGTCCGCACCAAGGCCGTGGTCGCGGCCGCGACCGAGGGTGAGTTCAAGCCGCCGCTTCCCAACCTGTACGAACTGGCGAAGTGGCCCGCGCGCAACCCGGGCACCGACGAAAAGCCCATCCCCGGCACCGACATGCAGGGCCAGCGCGTGCCCGATGCCGACACCTTCGGCCAAGCCAACACGTGGCTCACGGCCAAGCCCAAACTGGCGGGCCGCGTGGTGGTGCTCTTCTTCGGAAACGCCGACAACGCGCCGGTGCGGCGGGCTCGCCCGGGGCTCGTCTCCCTCTCCGACCGCTACCCGCTCGACCTCGTCGTGCTTGCCGTCGCGCCGCACGACTCGGACACGGTGGCCATGCAACGCACCTTCCGCGAGAATCCGCCCGGCTATTCGGTGATGCAGGATGCCGCGACCGGCGTTGCGGCCGCCATCGGTTCCCGCGGCGAGGACCCGATCGTCGCGGTGGTCAGCACCGACGGCACCGTGCGGTGGCAGGGCCTGGCCACCGACCCCGGTTTCCGACCCGCCGTCGAGCAGACCCTTGCCGCCGACCCGGGCGTGGCGGCGCGGCGAAGCGCACAGGGCCGATGAGCGCACCACCCGCGCCCATCTCGCCGCTCTTCCACGTCGTGCTCTGCGAGCCGGAGATTCCCAACAACACGGGCAACATCGGTCGCACCTGCGTGGCCACGGGGTGCGCCCTGCACCTCATCCACCCGCTGGGCTTTGACACGTCCGAGAAGGCGTGCCGGCGCGCGGGGCTGGACTACTGGCCGCGCCTGGCACCGCGCGAACACGCATCGTTCAGCGCGTTCCGGCAGGCGTTGACCCCCTCCCGCCTGTGGCTGTTCACCACCAAAGCCTCGCGGCCAGTGTGGGACGCCACGTTTGCCCCCGGCGATTGCCTGGTCTTCGGCAAGGAGACCACGGGCCTGCCCCCCGAACTTCTGGCCGCCCACCCGGACCGTGCCCTCACCCTGCCCATGATGCCCGCCGAACGCTCGCTGAACCTGGCCACGGCCGTGTGCGCGGCGGTGTACGAGGGCCTGCGGCAACTGCGCCAGAAGGGTCTTGTCAGTGTCGATAACCTCGGGCGGCTCTCGGCCAAACCGCCCGCCCCACGCTAGAGTCTGCCCATGCCCTCGCGCACACGCATTCTCACTCACGGATTTCTGCCCCTCGCCGTGGCGGGCGCTGCCGCCGCGCTGCTGGCCCCGGGCGGCTGCTCCAAGCCGCTGCTCTCCCCCGAAGATGAGCGCACCCAGTTCGCCCGCTACGACGCACTCCGCAACCAGTACGCCCCTCAGTTCGTTGAAGATGAGTACGGCCGGCAGCGCCCCAACCTGCGGGCGCGGCTGTCGCCCAAAGACTGAAACCGCCGTCGCGCGCGGCTCGCCCGTTCGTACTCCGCTCGCATCAGGCTTGCCGCGCAACTTGACGCGCACGTGTGCGCCTCAGATTTCCGAGGGGTTTTGACAAGGTTTTCTGGGCGTCGGCCCGATTGCACAATACCCTTATTCCCGCGGCGTTTCGGAGCAGTATCGCATGGCTCGTGGCTCAATCAACAGCGGTCGCGGCGCGGCGGGCAGCGGCCCGCTGGCGGGCATCTCGCCCCGCGCCCAGCGTGTTTGGATTTCACTCGTATCATCGATGACGCTCGTCGGCGGCATCCTGCTCGCCTTCGACGGCCGGCCTGCCCCGCGCGTGGACGGCCTCTCGGTGCCCCCGCTGCTGGCCTCCGGCACCGCCGCGAACATCGAGTCGGTTTTCCGGACCCGCTCCGCCCTCGACAAGGCCCGCTGGAAGGGCATCGTCATCCACCACTCGGGCTCGCCCACGGGCAGCCCCGCGAGCATCGAGGCGGAGCACCGGGCCATGCGCTTCAAGGGCCTGGGGCACCACTTTGTCATCGGCAACGGCCGGGGGATGGACGACGGAGAGTTGCACGTTGGCTACCGCTGGCTCGATCAACTGCCGGGAGCCCACGCCGGCGGCGAGAAGGGCGAGTGGCTCAACAAGCACGCCGTCTCCATCTGCCTGGTCGGCAACGGCGAGCGTGAGCCCTTCACCAAGGCCCAGCTCGCTCGCCTCGCCCAACTCATCGCCGCCCTGCGCGGCGAACTAACCCTGCCCGCCGCGAGCATCACGCTCCACTCCAAGGTCGCCCCCACCAACGACCCCGGCAAGTTCTTCCCCGCGGCGTGGCTCTCCGAGCAACTCCTCGCCTCCAGCGGCAACTGACGCCGCGGCACGAAACCAAGAATCCCAACGAGGCCCCTGCGCAAGCAGGGGCTTTTTCGTTGGTCGTGGATTCTGCGGCCTCGTGCCACCGAAGTCGGACGGCTCGGCGGTCGACTTCGGTGTGCTTTTCCCCGAGGGTGGGCCTCACATGAACCTCTTCCACAGTGCCCAGTCACCCGGTCGCCCGGGCGGTTCATCGCAGGCAAACTCTCCATCGCGCTCGCCCATCCACCACCGCACGCTTGACCAGCGCCACTCCTCGGGCTTGGACACCAAGCCGCGCTTCACCGGGTTGCGGTGGATGTACGCAACCTCCTGAGCGAACTCCGAGCGGCTGCGGACATTGCGGTCAAAGCCGCCGCCCGCCTGCCAGAACCGCGGCGAACCGGCCGAGTCAGCGACCTTCTCCAGCATGGGCGAGCCGGTTTTCTTCCACCCCTCGATCGCGCGCTTGGCGACAGCCATCTTCAGCGATCTCAGAAAGGTTTCGATGGTGGAATCGCCGCGCGGCATCAGCAGCAGGTGCACGTGCTCGGGCATGAGCACCCACGCAAACACGCGCACGCCGTAGCGCAATCTCGCGGCACCCAGCGCGTCCATGAACACTTCGCACATGCGCGCGCTGGCGAGCAACGGCAGCCGGCGCTGGCACGAGAACGTGATGAAACGCACTTCGCCGGCAATCTCCCAGCGCTGCATCCGCTTACGTATTGGCACCGGCTCAGCCATGCAGCCAGCCTATCAACCAACGGGCATCACGTGCCACCGAAGTCGGGCGGCTTGGCGACCGACTTCGGTGC
>CAZNEU010000253.1:0-8009 GCA_964571915.1 uncultured Phycisphaeraceae bacterium | reverse complement strand
AGGGCCAGGCCGCCTGCTTCGTCAACGAGGGCGAACTCGCCGATGTCTTCCAGCCCGGCACGCACACGCTCTCCACCGCCAACCTTCCCATTCTCGGCACGCTCAAGGGGTGGAAATACGGCTTCGAGTCCCCCTTCAAGGCCGAGGTCTACTTCTGCTCCACGCGCCGGTTCACCGACCTCAAGTGGGGCACCGCCAACCCCATCATGGTGCGCGACCCCGAGTTCGGCCCCATGCGCCTGCGCGCCTTCGGCGCGTACACCGCCCAGATCAAAGACCCCGGCGACTTACTAAAACAGATCGTCGGCACCGACAGCCGCTTCACCACCGAAGAGATCACCGGTCAACTCCGCAACCTCATCGTGGCGCAGATCGGCACCATCCTCGGCTCCTCCGGCATCGCTGCGCTCGACCTCGCCGGCAACTACGACCGCCTCGGCGGCCTCATCCGCGAGAAGATGGCCGCGGAGTTCGCCAAGATCGGCCTCGACCTCCCCACCTTCACCGTCGAGAACATCTCACTGCCTGAAGAGGTCGAAAAAGCCCTCGACAAACGCACCAGCATGGGCGTGATCGGCGATGTGAACCGCTACACCCAGTTCCAGGCCGCAGATGCACTGAAGGCCGCGGCCGAAAACCCGGGGGGGGGCGGGACCGCCGGCGCAGGCATAGGCCTGGGCGCAGGCATGGCCCTGGGCCAGCAGATGGCCCAGGCCATGAGCAACGCCCAACAGGGCGCACGCACCGGCTCCTCCACCCCGCCCCCGATCCCCGGCACCGCGTCCATGCCCGCCGCAGGGTCCGCGGCGTTCTTCGTCGGCAAGGGCGGCCAGCAGACCGGCCCGTTTGACCTCGCCGCGCTCACCGCCCAGGCCCGCGCCGGGCAACTCGCACGCGAAACACTCGTCTGGGCCGAGGGCATGCCCGCCTGGGCCGCCGCCTCCGCCGTGCCCGCGCTCGCCGCCCTCTTCCCGCCCCCCATGCCGCAGTGAGGGGCCTCGCGCCACCGACTTGCGAGGCGCGGCGAGCACGTCGGTGCAACGCCAGGAGCCTCCGCGGCTGTCCACCTGCTTCTTGCCGTCCGCGATCCGGCTAGGTGATGGCCTGCCCCACACCCGAGCCGCTCTCGCTGGGCCTGCGCAACCACCGCCCGATCGCCGCGTCCGCGTACAACTCCGCCAACTCGCCCCCCTCGGCCACGTGCCTGCGCGCAATCGCTGTGGCCAGCAGGCCCATGAAAAGCGGGTGTGGGCGCAGCGGCCGCCCCGTGAGTTCCGGGTGAAACTGGCCCGCGATGAAGAACGGGTGGGTGTTCGTGTCGGTCTCGAATCCGGCGGAGACCGCCGGACCACCCTCCAGCCCTCGACTCGGCTGCGCCAGTTCCAGCATCTGCACGATCGGCTGACGCGGGT
The DNA here is from genome assembly GCA_964571915.1 of uncultured Phycisphaeraceae bacterium. Classification (GTDB taxonomy): domain Bacteria; phylum Planctomycetota; class Phycisphaerae; order Phycisphaerales; family UBA1924; genus JAEUIX01. The sequence goes on along the minus strand of CAZNEU010000253.1, from coordinate 6,597 downwards.
GCCGCCCGCAGAAAATCAGGCCCGCCGCCTCCAGCCTCTCCACATACGCCGGCTCCACCTCGTAGCGATGCCTGAACCGCTCCCGCACGCTCGGGCGTTTGCCATACAGAAAGTGCCCCAGCGTCCCCTCGCGCAGCAGCACGTCCTGCCCGCCCAGACGCATGGACCCGCCCAGCCCCTCGATCTTCTTCTGCTCGGGCAACTCGCTGATCACCGCGTGCGCCGTGCGCGGGTCAAACTCCGTGCTCGTGGCGTCCTGCAGGCCCAGCACGTTGCGGGCATACTCGATCACCGCCACCTGGAAGCCCAGACAGATTCCCAGGTACGGCAGGCCCGTCTGGCGGGCGTGCTTCACGCAACTGATCTTCCCCTCCACGCCGCGGCTGCCAAACCCGCCCGGCACGATCACCGCGTCCAGTTCCTCCATCCGCTCCGCCGCGAGCGTGTCGGTCAGTTCCGTCGTGTCCGTCCAGCGGATCGCCACGTCGCACCCCAGATGGGCCCCGCAATGCTCCACGGCCTTGTCAATGCTCGCATACGCATCGCGCAGGTGGGCGTACTTGCCGGTGATGCCCAGCGTGATGCTGCGCCGCTTCGGGTCCGTCAGCCGCCGCACGAACGTGCTCCAGCGGTCGCGGGCGCGGTCCTCCTGGGCCGCGTCCACGCGGTCGTGCAGGTTCAGAATCGAGAGAATCTCGCGGTCCAGCCCGCTCTCGCGCATCTCGTCGGGAATCGTGTAGATGCTGGGCCGGTCGTGCATGCTGAAGCACCGCTTCAGCGGCACGTTGGAGAACATGGCGATCTTCTCGCGCACATTATCCGTCACCTCCTCCGACGCGCGGCAGGCGATCAGGTGCGGCTGAATCCCCGCCTCCATCAGCCGCTTGATCCCCAGTTGCGCGGGCTTGCTCTTCTGCTCGCCCAGCGTCTCGGGCTTCATCACATACGTGAGCGCCACGAAGCATGTGCTCCCCTCCCCCTCCTCGAAGGCCAGTTCGCGCAGGGCCTCGATGTAGAACCCGTTCTCGTAGTCGCCCACCGTGCCGCCCACCTCGACAAACACCACGTCCGCCGGGCGCGTGCCGTCGCCCTGCACCGCCAACTCGCGGATCTTGCGCTTCACCTCGCCGGTAACGTGCGGGATCATCTGCACGTCGCGCCCCAGGTAGTTGCCGCGCCGCTCACGATCCAGGATTTCCGAGAAGATCTGCCCGCTGGTGGTGAAGTTCTTGCCCGTCAGGTCCTGGTCGAGCATCCGCTCGTAGGTGCCCAGGTCCATGTCGCACTCGGTGCCGTCCTCCAGCACAAACACCTCGCCGTGCCGGTAGGGGTTCAGCGTTCCCGCATCAATGTTCAGGTAGCCCTCAAGTTTGATGGGCGCCACCACCAGGCCCTTGTCCTTCAGCAGTTTCGCCACGCTGGCCGCGAAAATACCCTTGCCCAGGCCGCTCATCACGGTGCCGAACACGATGACGTACTTGGGCCCGCCGCGCCGGTAGCCGGGCGGAATGGGGCTGTAGAACTCCGTCGCTGACGAGTCTGCCGCGCCCGCCAGCAGGGCGCCGGCATGGCCGTCGGGGGTGTCGAACACGCCGCTCTCATCATCGGGCGTAGGGGGTGGGGCCGCGAAGCGGCCGAGTTGACCGTGCGGTGCAGGACGCTTGGGTTCGCTGCGCTGGTCGGGCATGAGACAGCGTAGGCGGGTAGCGGCGAGCCGCGGGCCGCGACCAATCCGGCCAACCGCTGACCGCTCGCGGCGCGCCGCTACACCGGGCTCGGCACCCCCTGCGCAATCGACTCCACCAGCCGCTCCACATCCCGCGGGCTCTGGGCCGCCTCCGGACGCACAATCACCCGGTGCGCCACCACCGCCCCCACATTGTCCGCAATGTCCTCCGGCACCACATAGTCCCGCCCGTTCAACAGGGCCGTGGCCCGCGCCGCCTGCGCCAAACTCAGCCCGCCCCGCGGAGACAAACCCACCGCCAGCGACTCGTGCCCGCGCGTCGCCGTCGCGATCGCGATGATGTAGTCCACCAGCGTCTCGTCCAGCCTCACCGCGTCCGTCGCCGCCTGCAGTTCCAGCACCTGCCTCGACGAGATCACCGGCTCCAGACGCGGTAGGCTCGTCGCCGACGGCCGCAGCGTCAGCACCCGCGCCTCGTCCTCCGGCGATGGATACCCCAGGCTGAGGCGCATCAAGAACCGGTCCAACTGATTCTCCGGCAACGAAAACGTCCCCTCGAAGTTCGCGGGGTTCTGCGTCGCCACCAGCATGAACGGCGGCTTCAACATGTGCGTCGTCCCGTCCACCGTCACCGCCGCCTCGTTCATCGCCTCCAGCAGCGCCGCCTGCGTGCGCGGCGTGGCCCGGTTGATCTCATCCGCCAGCACGATGTTCGCAAAGATCGGCCCCGGCCGGAACTCAAAGCCCCCGGTCTCACGCTTGAACACGCTCGAACCCACGATGTCCGCCGGCAACAAGTCCGGTGTCAGTTGCACGCGCGAGAACGTGCAGTCCACGGCCCGGGCAAGGGCACTGGCCAGCAGCGTCTTGCCCACGCCGGGCACGTCTTCGATCAGGCAGTGCCCGCGCGCCAGCAGGCAGCACACCACACGGTCGATCGCCACCGTGTTGCCCAGATACACGCCGCCCACCACGTCGCGCAGGCGCGCCGCCAGTGCTATCAGGTCGACGCGGCTCACAGTGGTGCCATCCCGGCTCGGGGCGTGTCCATTGGGCGTGATGGTAGAACGCGCACGGCCTTGGGTACCCCCACTCTCCGAGTGGGGTGGTCAATCCGCTATCCTCACGCTGACCGGATGCCCCCTTCCCACCCGCACCATCCCTCTTCCTCGCCCGCCGCTTCCAGCCCCGAGCCGGTGCCGCGCGATGCCTCACCGGAGGAGATCGAGCGGCAGATCGCCCTTGGCGCAGAGAGCGAGCTCGACCTCAGCCTCTCGGGCAAACTCCCCTGCGTCTCGTGCGGTTACAACCTCCAGGGCCTCTCCGTGCTCGGCGTCTGCCCGGAATGCGGCTCGGCCGTCCGCGCCGCCATCCTCGCCATGGTCGATCCCCTCGCCGATGAACTCCGCCCCATCCCCCATCCCCGCCTGGTGGCCGCGGGCCTGCTCCTCTGGTCCCTGGGCGGCATGGTGGCCGTGCTCATCGCGTGGTACGTCGTCATCGCCGGCGTAACCCTCACCTGGCGCGGCACCATGCCCTGGACCCAACCGTGGGACAGCATCACCCTCTGCGTCGCCGGGTCCATCTGGGCCTCAGGGCTGGGTGCCCTGGCGCTGGTCCGCCCGCACGCCGGCCTGGGCAGGAACAACGTGCTGCTGGCGGGCCTCGCCTGCCTGGCGTATGTGCCCACGGGCTACATCGCCATGCACCTGGTCGATCACACCGCCCAGCGCACCATGCTCGTGGGGGCCGATTGGTGGAGCGGCCCCATCGACCGCACCATCCTCCGCTTCGCCCTCTGCCTGCTCCTGATCGTGGTGCTGGTGGGCCTGCGCCCCAACGCCCGCATCCTTGTGGCCCGCTCGCTCGCCATCCGCCAGGGCCGGGTCGATCGTCAGACCATGCTCGTCATGGCCGGAGTGGTCTCGCTCATCATGGTCTCAGACCTTGTCGGGCTCGCCGGCTCGCGTTTCGTCGTCGGCGGCCGCTGGGCCGAGAGCCTCCGCACGTTCGGCACCGCCGGAATGCTCGTCGGCGCGCTCCTCTTCTCCACCGGCGTGGCCGGCGCCGCCATCGACTGCATCCGCATCGCCCGGGCCGTTCTCTCGCCCCTTCCCGGGCCGCGTCAGGTCTTCAGCGGGACCTTCCGCGACACGCCCACCACCGGCGGCGGTCAGTAGCCCCGCGCCGCGGTCGTTCGCCCTCGCCCTGGCCTGTCCTCCGTGCATCTCCGCGGCCTCAGTGTTTGGATGTTTCCTCGGAACTGAAACACGGAGAGCACTGAGGGCCACGGAGCAACGCAAAGCCGCCCGAGAAAGTTGCGGACACCACGCGACCATCGATTCGCCGACGCGCCCGTCCATCGACATGTGCCGCTGCATGAGCGTTCGCCCTCGCCCTGGCCCTCCCTCCGTGCATCTCCGTGGCCTCCGTGTTTCAATCCTTCCTCCCGCCCCGGTTCGCCGCACCGGCAACGATCCCCCATGTCGCCGGCCCTCCAAAAGCGCTTCGACGCACTGCTGCAAGACGCGATCGACTCGCTCCCGCCCGCCTACGCGCGCCTCCTGGAAGAAATCCCCGTGGTCGCCGAAGACCGGCCGTCGGCCGCGCTCATCGCCGAACTCATCAAGGACGGTGTCCTTCCAGCCGCCTCCCCCGGCGCGCCACCCGACGATTCGGACCTCTGCGGCCTCCACTCCGGCATCGCCATCACCGAGCAGTCCGTCGAGTCCTCCGGCCACCTCCCGCCCACCATCCACGTCTTCCGCGACGGCATCGTCTCGCTCGCCGGCGGCTGGGACCAGGACCACGCCGACGACGCAATCTACGAAGAGGTCCGCATCACCCTCCTGCACGAGATGGGCCACCACTTCGGCCTCGACGAAGACGACCTTGATGCCCTCGGCTACGCCTGAGGCCCGATACCTTTTCCTTCCGGCCCCTTCGCCCGCGCTGCCCCACCCGTGATCCAGGTCCTCCTCATCCTGACCATCGCCGCGGTCCTCGCGCGAGACTACGGCGGCAAGCCCCCCGGCCTCATGTTCTTCTCGACCCAGGGCATTCTCCTCCTCTGGCTCGTCCCCCTCCTCCTCATCGCGGTCATCACCCACGCCCTTCTCCACTGGTGCGCCGCCCGCCTCGACCGCACCGGCTCCTGGCGCATGGTGGCCGCCACAGACTGGACGCTCGGTGCCGCCCGCTGGGCGGGCCTGCTCTGGCACGCCTTCAGCATCGTGCTCCTCGGCGGGCTCGATGTCGTCCGCCGCCTCATCGGCGACCAGATCGCCCTTGACGAACTCGCGGCAACGCTCCCCCTCCTCGCGCTCTTCGCCTACCTCTGGTACGCCGCGTTCCCCGTCGAACGTCGCCTGCGCGAGGCCGTGCTCCTCCGCCAACTCGATTCCGGCACCCCGATCCACGCGCCGCCCTCCCGCGCCCGCTTCGTCCTCCTGCAGTTCCGCCACCAGGTGCTCATCGTCGTCGTGCCTATCGCCATCCTCCTGGCGTGGTCCGAGGGCTGGTGGCGGCTCCTCGCCCGCTGGTCTGCCGACACTCCGCCCGCCCAGGCCGCCGCGGCCCACTCCGCCATCCAACTCGTCGGCATCCTCCTCGCCCTCGCGCTCATGCCGCCGCTCTTCCGCCATCTGTGGCACACGGCCCCCATCGGCCCCGGCCCCCTGCGCGACGACCTGCTCGCCCTCTGCCGCGCCCAGCGTGTGCGCGTGCGCGATGTGCTGGTGTGGCGCACGCACGGCTCCATGATCAACGGCTGCGTGCTGGGCCTGTGGGGTCCGCTGCGTTACGTGCTGCTCACCGATGCGCTCCTCGATTCGCTGCCGCGCGAACAGGTGCAGGCCGTGATGGGCCACGAGGTGGGCCACGTCGTCCGCCGCCACATCCCCTGGCTCCTGGCCGCCATTCTCGCCTGCACCGGCGGCTCCATCCTCGCCGCCGACTTGCTCGCCCGCGCCTTCAACCTTGCCGAGCCGGAATCGCCGCTCGCCGGCCTGCTCTCCCTCGCTCTCGCCGCCGCCGCCCTCGCCGCCGGCCTGCTCCTCTTCGGCTTCATCAGCCGCCGCTTCGAGTGGCAGGCCGATGCCTTCGCCGCGCAGCACCTCTCCGGGTGGCGCAAGGGGGACGCTGCCTCCACCCCTGGCACCATCACGGCGGATGCCGCGCACGCCATGATCGCCGCGCTGCACGCCGTCTCCCGCCTCAACCATGTCGCCCCGCGCCGCTTCGCCTTCCGCCACGGCTCCATCGCCCGTCGCGTGGCCAACCTGCGCGCCCTCATCGGCCAGCCTCTGTTCTCCCTCCCCATCGACCGCCACGTCCGCATCATCAAGGGCCTCTGCGCCCTCGTCCTCGCCGTCGTCCTCACCGCCGCGGCCTACGAATCCGTTTCGTTCCGTACCCCTCCTTCCGCACACTCGCACCCCGCGACCCGCGCGGCAGCAGAAAGCCAGCCGGAACACCCCACCGCACCGTGAGCATCCCCTTCGTCAAAATGCACGGCCTCGGCAACGACTACATCTATGTCGATGCCTTCTCTCGCCCCGACCTCGCCGCCCGCAAAGACCTCCCCGCACTCGCCCGCGCCATGAGCAACCGCCACACCGGCATCGGCGCCGACGGCCTCATCCTTGTCTGCCGCCCTCCAGAGGCGCTCGCCGCCGATGTGCGCATGCGCATGTTCAACGCCGACGGCTCCGAAGCGCAGATGTGCGGCAACGGCATCCGCTGCGTGGCCAAGTTCGCCCACGACCGCCTCGGCATCCGCCCCTCCACCATGCGCATCCACACCCTGCGCGGCATCCTCTCCATCACCTACACCGCCTCTTCCGACCGCCTCACCTCCGCCACGGTCAACATGGGCGAACCCATTCTCGATCTTGCCAGCATCCCCGTTG
>CAZNEU010000252.1:0-5974 GCA_964571915.1 uncultured Phycisphaeraceae bacterium | reverse complement strand
GCGGGGCTTTTTCATGGTCGCACGCCGCCCCGAGACACATCCGTGCCCACTCCACTGCGGCGCACCGACGGGCATCCTGCGCGCTCGCTCACCGCCCGCACACGCCCAGTTCCGCACGTCCAGAGCCGCACCTTCTCCACGCGCTGATCGTGTCTGGTCGGCGCGCGCCAACATCGCGGGGCGTGCCGGCCGGGGGGCACGTCGGTGGTCTGGCGTGCGCCTGCGCCCGCGGCAAGGGACATTTCCCCCATCGGTTGCACTTCTCCCGAACACTCTTGCTTCGCCAGCATACCGGAGTATGGTCAACGTACCTCTGGGGGGTATGCGGCCCCCCGCGGCAACCAGTTTTGCGGAAGGAAACCGATGCAATCAGGAACACTCACGACGCGCTTCCTCGAGATCGACGGCATGTCCTGTGATGCCTGCGTGCAGAACGTCAGAGCAGCGCTCAGAGACGTTGCCGGCGTAACCACCCAGTCCGTCAAGGTTGGCTCGGCCACGATCGATGCCGACCAGGCCGGTTGCAACGCCTGCTGTGCCGCGCTGAACAGCGCCGGCTACAAAGCCCGTGAGAGCACCAGCACCAAGCCCGCCGCGCGCCAGGATGCCGACGGCCCGACCAAGCCCGTCGGCGCGCCGCTCTGAAATCAGCATGACTACTCGCACGCACGCCCCGGGCGTGCCCACGAAGGCAACGAATCGAGACAAAGACAAGCGGGGCTGGCCGTTGTGTTGATCGACTCGCCGCCGGGGTCGCCCCGGCGGCGAGAACGGCCTCGCATGGTGGTTCGACGCACGCCGAAACCGTGCTCGGCCGTGCTCGGCCGTGCTGGCAGTAGTGGCCGGCGGTGGCGGTGATTGAAGGAGCGTTTCCAATGGGACTGATTCTGCTGATTGTGCTTGTCCTGCTCCTGGTTGGCGGCCTGCCCACGTGGGGCTACAGCCGCAAGTGGGGTTACGGCCCCAGCGGCGGCCTGGGTCTGCTGCTGCTCGTGCTCGTCGTGCTGCTGATTCTCAACGTGATTCCACGTGGTTTCTAGCCCGTCGGCGGGCGCGACAAACACCTGGGTGTCCTTGCACGTCGCGCACGCGACCGAGCGGTGCCTTTGTTCCGGTGAGGTCATGATGACTACGCCTCCTCAACTCCCCGCCTGCCTTCCGTCGCCCGCACCACTTGATACGACCGCGGCCTCGCGCGCTCCCAGCGGCCCCGAGCAGGCCACCCGCGATGCCGCCAACAACATGGTGAGTGAGGGCAACGCTTCGTCCACCGTCTTGCACGCGGTGAGCATGATCGACACGCAGGTCATGGCGGAGAGCCGCAAGCGAGACGAAATGCGGCCGCCCGCAGTTGCATGACCCGATCCAGGCCGCGGCACGCCACGGGCTCCACGGCGCTTCCGCACTTCGCCCTCATCGCCGCGCCCGGTGCGCGGCACAATCGAGATGCCCCCATGAACACCACTCGCCGCATCACTCCCCTCGCCCTCTGTGCCCTCGTCTCCATCGTCGCGTGCGAGCGGAAGGATGCCTCCGCGCCCACCAGCCGCGACACATCGCCGTCAACCACTCACGCGCCCACGACCCCGCCACCGCACGCGCCGGACAACACCGCCACAAACCGGGCCGCCGCCTCCGGCGACACCAAGACCCCGATGGACCAGTTGCAGGCCAGCCAGGACATCGACATCACCGCCAACATCCGGCGGGCCATCATGAACGACAAGGCCATGTCCATCAACGCCCAGAACTGCAAGATCATCACCGAAAAAACCGGCCTGGTCACCCTGCGCGGCGTGGTGAACAGCCAGGCCGAGAAGGACTCCATCGAGGCCAAGGCCAAGGCCGTGCCGGGTGTGGCCAAGATCGATAACCAGTTGGAAGTGAAGGCCAAGTAACCGCCCGGCCCGTCTCCGGCCGCCGCGCCGGCGCTGATCGAAGAACAAGAGTCGCTGCCATGCCCGATCCCACCTCCACGCCCGCGTCCACACCGCCGCCTCTCCAGGTTGAAACACCAAAGGTGGTGGTCGTCTGCGCGGGGCCCGCGGATGTGCCCCCGGCGGGCCAGGCCAGCGCGGCGACGCTCGCCGATGTGCTGGTCGAACGCGATGCCAAGGCCGGCCACGCCATCCCCACGCCGCGGGTCGATCGTGTGCAGGAAGAGATCATGACCGCCATCTCGCCCGACGGCCGCCCGCCGCACAGGCTCTTGCGCCGGGCCGAGTGGAAGTGGTTCGTCATCGGTGGCACCGCTCTTGCGCTTGCCGCCGTCGCCTGGGCCGTTTCCAGCAGCGTTCCCTGGCCCACGCTCATCTTTGTCGCCACCCTCCTGATCCTCTTCCTTGGCGCGGCCATCCCCACCTGGGGAGCTGGCCTCCTGCGCGGCAGCGAAGAACGCCAGGCCCGCAAGGCGGCGCTGATCGTCACCCCTCCCGACCGTACGTTCTGATCGCTCCCCCATCGCGTTCTTCGTCGCTCTCAAAGAAGCACATCGTCACCCACTCAGCACCACGTTTTGGAGTTTCACAATGAGCACCGCCGTCTTCTGCATCGCCCCCACCCAGTCGCACGCCAACAACATCGTCTCCCGCCTCAAGGTGGCGGGCTTCGGCGACAACGACATCTCCGTCCTCTTCCCCGACAAATCCAGCACGCGAGACTTCGCCCACGAAGCGAACACCAAGGCCCCCGAAGGCGCGGCGGCAGGCGCGGGCGCCGGCGGCGTGCTCGGTGGCGCCCTGGGCCTGCTTGCGGGCATCGGCCTGCTGGCTATTCCCGGTGTCGGGCCCTTCGTGGCGGCCGGCCCGATCATGGCCGCGCTCGGCGGCATCGCCGTCGGTGCCACCGTCGGCGGCATCACCGGCGCGCTCATCGGCATGGGCATTCCTGAGATCGAGGCCAAGCGCTACGAGGGCAAGGTGAAGGACGGCAACATCCTGATCTCCGTCCACGCTGAGACCTCGGAGGAAGTGGCCCGCGCCAAGAGCATCTTTGAGACCGAGCAAGCGACAGACATCTCTGCGGGTGCCGAGGCCACGCCGCCGACCGCGAAAGCCCCGACCCCACGGGCCGAGCCGTACACGGTCACACGCCCGACCGTCCTGGCGAGCGACTCGCCCGCGTCGTACATCTGATCGCGGCACATCGCAGCCGCGTTGCACGTGCTTCTTTCCACCCCGCTGCAACCGGTTCACGCCCGGCACAGCAACACACCCGTCGGCCACCATCCGGTGGCGGCACAACAACAAGGACCGTCGATCATGGCAAACGCACAAACAGCAGATGGAACCGGCTTCCGTCAGGATGTCCACCACCTCGGCCAGGGCGTTGACACGCTCAAGGCCGACATGAAGAACGTCGCCCACGTGGCGGCCGATGTCGCGCGTTCGGGCGTGGCCGAACTCCGCCACGGGGCCCAGCACGCCGTCGACGTGGCCAAGGAGAAGTTCGAGGGCGCCAAGGAGAGCGCTGCCGATGCCGCCCAGAGCCTCAAGGGTGTCATCAGCCGCAATCCGGTGGCCAGCATCGGCATCGCCGCGGGCGTGGGCCTGATCATCGGCCTCATCGTCTTCCGCCCCAGGAGTTGATCGTGAAGGCCATCGCCCAGTTCGTGGTGCATGTCTTCGACCTCATCGAGGCCGAAGGGGGAGCCCTGCTCACGGTCGTTCGCAGCGAGGCCCGGCGCGCCCACACCGCCGCCGCGAGCATGGCGATGGGCGTGGCCTTCCTTCTCATAGCCGTCCCCCTCTTCGTCGCGGGCACCTGCCTCTCCGCGGCGGGCTTGATGTGGTGGCTCGAAACCCAGGTCAGCCGCCCGCTCGCGGCCGTCCTCACCGGCTTCGTGGTCCTCGGTGCCGGGGGCGGCTGCCTCTATTGCTTCACGCTGCTCACCCGGAGGGCCGAGCGATGAACGGCCAGCCGCACAGCGTGCTCGCGAATCTCGACGACGGCCAACCGAAGCCCGTGGCGGCGGCCAAGGCGCGCCTCCTGGCGTGGGCCGCCGAAACGGATGCCCGCACGGCCAAGGTGCGTTCCGGCATCAGCGCGATGGCCTCAGGGGGAGTCCTCGCGGCAGTGGTCGGCCTTCTGGTCTCTCGCCTGCTCACGCCGCGGGGAGGGGGGGGCCGGGGCGGCACGCCGGTTGGGCGCGTGGCGGGCGTGGGCACGCGCCTCGTGAGTTGGGCCTTGGTGGTGCGTGTGGGCACATGGCTGCTGCCGCTCGCCCTGCGGGCGGTGCAGCGCACCGTGATGCGGCGTGCCCTGAACTGATCGTTCGAGTGGCGACCCGCCGGGGACCGTGTACCGGCGGGTTGCAGAGCGTTGAACCAAGGAGTTTCTCCATGCTTCGATGGGCGCTTGCGTTTCTCATCTTCGCCTTGATCGCCGGCCTGCTCGGCTTCACCGGCATCGCCGGGCAGTCCATGTACATCGCGCGAATCCTCTTCTTCGTGTTCCTGGTGGTCTTCATCGTGGGCCTGCTGTACAGCCTGATCTCGGGCCGACGATCGGGCGGCGTATGAGCCGCGCACAAGCACACACTCGCGGGGGCACGCTCCGCGCTTCAGCCTGCATCGCGTCCGCCGTGCTGGCCCTGGCCGGCTGCGCCGACCCCATGCGGATCGAAAGCTCCATGCGCGGCGAACTCGCCACCACGCTCAAACTCGAGGGGCCGATCCAGATGCAGATCCAGATGCAGGGATCCACGATCCGCTACGAGGGCACGTACATCAGCGATGAACTGCTCGAGCGCGTGCAGATCGGCAAGGCCACCGACGAGTGGCTCCTGGCGGTGCTGGGAAAGCCCGACGCGGAGGCCACGCTGAAGGACGGTTCACAGATCTGGCGCTGGACCTATCGCCCCGTCGAGCAGCAAGCCTCGATGGTCGAGATGTTCAGCAGCAGCGAGAAAGAGCCCAAACTCGCCACACGCAGCGTGTTTGTGATGCTGCGCGCCGGCGTGGTCCAGGAAAAATGGAAGGGTTGATCCGCCGAAGAAAAAGCCTCACAGACACTCCGGATCGAAAGGGACACATGAACACTCAGCGCATCGTCGGCATCGTGTTGGTCGTGGTCGGCATCATCCTCATCGTGATCGGCACCAACGCCTCCGACTCGCTCGCCGACCAGGTGAGCGACACCTTCCGGGGCCGTTTCACAGATTCCACCACCTGGTACATCGTCGGCGGCATCGGCGCGGCACTGCTTGGCCTGCTCCTGGTCGTCGTCCGCACCGGCAAGTCCAACACCTGATCCGCCCTGCCGGGCCGTGTTTCAGTTTCCTGGGGGTGTAGTCCACGTTTCTGGCGGTTGCCTTTGGGTACCCCGATTCGCCGAATCGGCTACCGCCTCTACTTTTCTTCTACCCACCCTACCACCAGAAACGTGGACCACACCCTCTCCTGGGTACCCCGGCTCTCCGACCGAAGGTCCGCCGTGGCGGAGCCGGGCCTGTCTTCAGGCTCAGACACCCCCCCTGCCGGCGCGCGCGGCCCAACGCAACCTCCCCGATACACTGCCCGCGATGCCCCCGCCCGCAGGCCAACCCGGCAACTCCACCTCTGCCGATGCCCAGAGCGACGGTCTACCGCCCGCGAACACGCCGCCGCCCATCCCCCAAACCCTCCTCCACCCCGTGGCTCGCCCGGAGTCCATGCGCGCGGCACCCAACGGCGGGGCACCCACGGCCGGTCAGGGCAAGGCTTGGGGCATCGCCTCCGACTTCATCGGCACCATCCTCGGCGGCACGGCTCTGGGCTGGGGCATTGATGCGTGGCGCGGCACATCGCCCTGGTTTCTGCTGGGCGGTTTGGCCTTGGGCTTTGCGCTGGCACTGTTCCGTATCGTCCGCCGCACCCAGGCCGACGAACGCGCCAGCGGGCGCTGACCAGCCCACGGCCAATCCCCCCCGCCTGTAGTACAAAGTTAAGGCGGTAGGGGGGGTGTTTATGTAAGTATAGGGGGGTGGCCATTAGGG
>CAZNEU010000251.1:0-2207 GCA_964571915.1 uncultured Phycisphaeraceae bacterium | reverse complement strand
GGATGCGCAGGTCGATGAGGAGGGTGGGCCGGGGCGTGATGAGGTCGGGCACGTCGGTATCGTCCAGCAGCGTGAGGTCATACGTCGTGCGCGGCTTGCCCGCCGGGTCCAACCCCACACCCGACAGCACGCCGAAGTTGTTCCGCAGTGTCACGAGATTCACGAACCGTCCGTCGGGCGAGGCGTTGGAGATCATGCGCCAGTCGCGGTCCGATGCGTAGGGCTTCTGCGGGTTGGGTATGTACGTCTTCAGCGGATCGGGCGTGGGATCGCCGTTGAAGCGCAGGTTGGCCGGCTGCGCCGCCGCGAGGAAGGCATCGAACGGGAAGCGCGGATCGATGCCGCTGCCCGCCGCCCACGGCGCTTCAACACTGCCCGAGGGTGTGTACCTGAGCGCCCGCCGAAGGGCATCACCCGTGATGCCGCTGGTGGTGTGAACCGGGTCAAACACGAGCGACTGGTCGATGCTGGGGTAGTCTGCCGCGACACGCACGCGCACGGGCGGCAGCGCGGGGTCTACACGCTGCTCGGCCTGCGTCTTGAACGCGCCGCGTGCCACCACGCCCGCGAGATAGTCTGCCACGGCGGTGGACTGATCGCCCAGTTTGCCCGCGTTGGCAAGGCTCGCGGCCCGCCGCCGGTCGCCCTGGCCCAGGCTGGCATAGACCACCACGATGATGGCCATGAGCGCGATGATGCCCACCACCAGCACGAGGATGGAGCCGCGGCGGGATGCTGCCTGCAGCGCCAACCTCCGGGTGCTGGTGGCACAGCCTTTCAGGCTGTGGCTCCATACCTCGTGAAACGGGGCGTTCGCGTGTCGGGAGGTCCGGGAGGACACAGCCTGGAAGGCTGTGCCACGAGATTGTGGAGGAGGGTTCAGCCCTGAACCCTGACACTTCACTGCATTGCTGCGCGCGTTCATAAGCACTGCTCCAATCTCGGGCTCTCGTGGCCCACGAACACTCGTTCACCCCGCACCCCGCCCAACCGTGCCCGCCGCGCTTTGCAGCGGCACACGAGGCCTCACTCGATGCCACGCCCGCGCTCGGGCAGCGGCAGCACAAACTGATACGTCTGCTCGGTGCTCGAATCGGCCGGGTCCACCATCCGCAGCGTGATGCGGATCAACTTGGGCCAGGGCCACTCCACGGTGTCGGGTTGCACAAGACGGTCGCCGGCGAGGGGGTCGTAGGTCGGAAAATCGCCCGGCGCGGGGAAAACGCCCGGCGCGGGCGGCTGCATATCCACCAGAAAATCTCGCTTCGCGGCCTCCGCATCGCCGCCCAGGGCCAGCTCCGGTGCCGGGTTGAACATGGGATCGACATAGCCGAAGTACGAGTAGAGCGGCCCCACGCGCAGGTTGCCCGGCAGCGGGTCGGCGTTGCTCGCGCTGTGGATCAGCAGGGGGCTGATCGCCCGCTGGGCCTGCGCGCCCGTGCTGAGCGTGTAGACCTGACCGGCGAGTTCGCCGAGCGGATCGGCCGGCGGCGCGGGCGCGTTGCGCGGGCCAGACGGCCCCTGCCCGTACGGATGCACCTGGTAATCCACCAGCGGGTCGGGCATGGCCGCGCCGGAGATCCGCACCTCGCGCTCCAGGCCGTGCCACAGCACGCGGCCCTCGCCGGGAACGCCCGTCTGCGGCTCCACCTGCCCGAAACTCCACTCCACCATGAACTCCGAGCAGCGGGGCACGAAGTTGGAAGCGCTGAGCATCAACTGGTCGGCGCGGCGGAAGTCAACATCGTTCGCGCCCCACGAAAGCCCCTCGCCCGAAAAGTTCGGGGGGCGAGGCTCGTAGCGCACGCGCTGCGGCGTGGGGCTCACCAGGGCATCGGAATCCGCGGGGAGGGCCTCACGCATCCACGCCTGCATCCGCTCCCGCGCCCGCATCCCCGACCACGCCGGCTCGGGCTCGTCCGCACCGACGAAGGCGTTGAACTGCGTGAGCGCGGTGATCAACGCAGCCGAGTTGAGCAGCGCTGGCGGCGGTGCGCCGTTCACAAACCCGCGCACCTCAGACAGGTCGGTCGTGGCGATATCCACCAGGCCGCTGGCGAGCAAGGGCCGGATGCCGGCGCGCACGCGCGTGTTGGCATTGGGCAGGTCGCTCAGCCGGGCCACGGTGCGGAAGATGCTCATGGCCGCGGGCTGCAGGGCCACCTGCGCATCGCGGTCGTTCCACTTGGGCACCGGGTCCACAAAGT
>CAZNEU010000250.1:0-4573 GCA_964571915.1 uncultured Phycisphaeraceae bacterium | reverse complement strand
GGCCGAGTAGAAATCCACGTTGGGATAGATGCCCTTGGCGGCCTTCTCGCGCAGCATCACCTGCTCGATGGCCTGGCTCTTCAGGTACAAATCCTGGTTGCCCGTGTCCTCGGCCAGTTGCCTGGCCAGCGTCTTGAGGTACGTGGCCCGCGGGTCGTAGGCCTTGTACACCCGGTGGCCGAACCCGGCGATCTTGTCCTTGCGCGCCAGTTTGTCCTGAATGATCTTCTCGCACGCCTCCACGCTGGGAATCTCCCCCAGCATCCGCATCACATCCTCGTTCGCGCCGCCGTGCAGGGGCCCGCGCAGCGAGCCGATCGCCCCCGTGATGCACGAGTACACATCGCTCAGCGTGCTGGCGATGACGCGGGCGGTGAACGTCGAGTTGTTCAGCCCGTGGTCGGCGTGCAGAATCATGCACGCATCGAACGCCCGCGTCATCGTGGCCGTCGGCTCCTTGCCGTTGAGCATCCACAAGAAGTTCGCGGCAAACGACATGCTCTTGTCGGGGGCCACCACGGCCAGCCCGCGCCGGTGCCGGTCAAACGTCGCCACGATCGCCGGCGCCTGGGCCAGAATGTTCATCGCCTTGGACCGCGCCGATGCCACATCGTTCTTGTTCGGATCAGCATCGTGCATCGCCAGGGCCGACACCATCGTCCGCAGCATGTGCATCGGCTGGGCCGCCTTGGGCAACGCCTGAATCCGCTCCACCATCCCCGCCGGCAGCGCATAGCGCGAGCGCAGGTCGGCGTTGAACGCGCTCAGTTCCGCCCCCGTCGGCAGGCGGCCGTTCCACAGCAGATACGTCGTCTCCTCGAACGTGCTGTGCCGCGCCAGCGGGTCGATCTCGATCCCCACGTATTCGAGCACGCCCTTCTCGCCGTCGATGAACGACATCTTCGTTTCCGAAGCGACGATTCCTTCAAGACCTTTGACAGCGAGCGCCATGGATAGCAACCTTCTCTCAAAACCCGCATGAACAGTGCGAAAAATGGAGCGGATGATAGGAACGAAGGCGTCGCCGAAGCCATCCCGTCAACCCGTCAACCCGTCAACCCGTCAACCCGTCAACTCGTCAACTCGTCAACTCGTCAACTCCCGTACAGTCGCCCTGCCCGTGCTCATCCCCCTCTCCACAGATCGTCCCTCCGCCCGCGCCGCCTTCACCACCCCCTTGCTGGTGGGCCTCTGCGTGGCCGTCTGGGTGGGCCTCCAGGTGCTCGCACGCCTGAACCCGGCCCTGGCCGGGCGCATCGAAGACGCGGCCCAACTCGTCCCGGGAATCTCCCCGTGGTACACCTACCTCACCTACGCCTTCCTCCACGCCGGCTTCTTGCACATCGCCGGCAACATGCTCATTCTCTGGGTCTTTGGTCCCCCGGTCGAAGACCGCCTGGGCCGCTGGTGGTTCCTCCTCTTCTACCTCGCCGGCGCGGCCGCCGCGGGCGGCCTGCACGCACTCTTCGAGCACGCGGGCGTGGTGGGGGCCTCCGGCGCCATCGCGGCCGTCACCGGCGCCTTCCTCATCATGTTCCCCTTCACCAGCGTGCGCTGCTGGTTCATCCTCTTCTTCTCCATCAGCATCGTGCCCGCGTGGTGGTTCATCGCCCTCGCCGTGCTGTGGGACCTGGTGCTGCAGGGCATGGGCCACGGCGGTGGGGTCGCACGCCTGGCGCACCTGGGCGGCTACACGCTGGGCGCGGGCGTGGCCGTGTCGCTGCTCGCCAGCGGCCTGCTGCCACGCGAGCCCTTTGATGTCTTCAGCATGGCCAGGCGTGCCCACCGTCGCCGTCAGTTC
This sequence comes from uncultured Phycisphaeraceae bacterium, assembly GCA_964571915.1. GTDB lineage: Bacteria > Planctomycetota > Phycisphaerae > Phycisphaerales > UBA1924 > JAEUIX01. Next base: position 2,772 of record CAZNEU010000250.1, on the reverse strand, counting down.
CGCGAGGGCATCGCTCAGGCCGAGCGCCAGGCCCGTCGCGACGCGGCCCGGCCCCCAGAGGGGGCAGACTCCATCGTGGCCGCCGCCCGCGCCCGCGTGCAGCAGACCCTGGCCGCACGCGCTGCCAAGGCCCTCGCCGCCGCCTACGCCGACCTGCTCCGCGTCGCCAAGGGTTCCTCACCAAGCCGCAACGTTCTCGCGCCGCGCCAGCAGATGGAGATGGCCTCGCTCCTGCACGCCGCGGGCGAGCACAAGGCCGCGGCAGACGCCTACTCGTGGTTCGCCGCCGCCTATCCCAACGAATCCGAGACGGCCCACGTGCGTGTGCTGGGCGCCCTGGTCTTTCTGCGCTACCTCGGCGATCACCACTCGGCACGGGCCATGCTCGACGGCCTCAACGCCACGCCCACCGACCCCGCCGCGGCTGAGATGGTGCGGGCCCTGCGCACAGAACTGGAAACCCTGCCCACGGCGCCCGCGCCCTCCTGACGGGTGGTCCGGCGGTCCCCGCCGGTCTTTGCCCGCGGCCTACTTGGGAATGGCGGCCTCGATCGCCTCCAACACCTCATCCTCGCTCAGCCCGTCGGTCTCGATCACACGCGTCGCCAGCGAGCGGTAGAGCGTGTCGCGCTTGGCAAACACCGCATCGATCTCCGCCAGCACGCCCTTGCCCGTCAGCGACGGCCGCGCCGACAGGTCGGTGCGCTCCAGGCGCGCCCGCAGCGTCGCGGCGGATGCCCGCAGGTAGACGATGTGCGTGCCCGAGGCCGCGGCCTTGCGCAGCGCGGCCGCAGCGCCCGGCGCCGTCGGTGTGCCCCCGCCCAGGGCCAGAATCCGCGGCGGCGGCGGCAGGGCCAGTTGCTCGCCCAGCAAGGTTGCCTCCACCTCGCGGAACGCTTTTTCGCCCTGAGACGTAAACGCCGCGCCCACGTTGGCCGCCTCGCAGCGCAGCGCCAGCAGGTGGTCCAGGTCGAAGGCCCGCCGGTTCAGGCGGGCCGACAGCAGCCGCGCGAGCGTGGTTTTGCCCGAGCCGCGCAGACCTATGAGCACGATGTGCGGCCGCGGGGGAGGGGCCATGGTGGTTCGGGCGTGCGGGGCGTGCGGGGGGGGAGGGGGGGGGGGCGGGGGGGTCAGGCGCGGCTGAGGTACGAACCGTCTGACGTGCTGTTCTTCACGTTCTCGCCGATGGCGATAAAGTCGGGCACGCGGGTCTTCAGGCCCGTCTCCATCTCCGCGTCCTTCTGCACGTTGTTCACGGTGGCGTTGCGCACCGTCGGCGACGTGTCCTTCACCGACAGTTCCACCGCCGCGGGGAGTTCGATCAGGATCGGCCGCCCGTCGTGCAGCATCACGATCGCCTTGGCGTTGGGACGCAGGTAGAGCAGCGCCTCGCCCAGCGTGGTGCCGCCGATGGTGATCTGGTCGTAGTTCTCCGTGTCCATGAAGATGCCGTCCTTGCCCTCGGCATACAGAAACTCCATCTCGCGCCGGTCCAGTTCGATGCTCTCCAGTTCGTCCGACGAACTCAGCCGCTTCTCGATGATCTGCCCCGTGATCGCGTTGCGCAGTTTGAGTTGGATGAAGGCCCGCAGGTTGCCCGGCGTGCGGTGCTCGAACGTGGTGATGACGAACAACTTCCCGTCCATCTTCACGCCGTAGCCGGGCCTCAGATCGGTCGCCTTCATGCTTGGTCCTCGTTCGGGTCCGGTCGCGCCACAAGGCTCACGCCGCACGGGCCAAATGAGGTTGGCGCGCCAGCCAGGGGCCTGCTCCAAGAGCAAGGGCGGATAATAGGCAACAGCCGCGTGAAAGCGTGGCTATTTCGTGGCCAGACGCCGCGCCTGCGCATCACACTCGATCGGCCGCTCCATCGGCAGGCCCTTGATCTGCTCCAGAATCAGGGCCTTGTCGCCCACCAGCACCAGCACGCCTTGGTCCAGCAGCAGGCTGGGCCCGGCCAGCGCGTTGAGTTGCTCCGCCGTCACCATGCTCGCCTTTGCGTAGTCCGTCGCGACGGACTCCCACGTGGCCCCCGCGCTCAGCAGGCCCTGGGCCACGCCCAGCGTCCCCCGCAGCGTGCCGAAAGACTGGATCAGGTTCGTCCGCACCGTCTTGGCGGCCTTCCCCGCCTCGTCCGCGCTGATATCCCCCTTCTTGATGCGCTCAAACTCCGCCATGAACTCCTTCAGCGCCGCGCCGGTCGTGTCCGCCTTCACGCTCGAACTGGCGATGAACCACCCCAGGTCGCGCTCCATCCGGCTGCTCGCCCGCGCGCCATACGTGTACCCGTTCTTCTCACGCAGGTTCTGATTCAACCGACTGGTGAAGGAGCCCCCCAGAATCGTGTTCGCCAGCGTCAGCGGCACACGCCGCTCATCCGCATACTTGATCGTCGGCGCGGCAAACCGCACCACCGTCTGCACCGCCCCGGGCCGATCCACAATCGCCACCAGCATCTTGCTGCGGGCCGGAATAGCCAAGTCCGCCGCGCTCGTCGGCGCGAACGCCGCCGGCGCCGCCGCGGGCCTCCACGACCCAAAGTGCTTCTCCAGCACGCTCTTCCCCCCCGCCGCGGGCCTGTCCCCCGCGATCAAGATCGTCAGGTTCTCCGGCCGCACAAGCGCCGCGTGCTGATACTGCACATCCTCCAGCGTCAGCGGCTTCACCGTGTCAGGCAGGCCCGCCAAGGGCGCGCCGTAGGGGTTGTTCTCCCCCATCAGCAGCCGCGCCGCCACGCGGTTGGCCACCTCCGTCGGCTCCTCGTCGCTCTGG
>CAZNEU010000249.1:0-2515 GCA_964571915.1 uncultured Phycisphaeraceae bacterium | reverse complement strand
GCGTGCCCGCCCCTTCTCCCCCGCCCGCGACCACGCGACCCAGCCAGTCCGGATGGCGGCCGCGGACGGTGTACGTTACGGCGTCAAGGGTTCCCAGGGCCAGCGCATCTTCCCCCGCGTCGCTGGCGGGCTCGACGGGCAGGGGGCGGTTGGCGTTGCGTTCGTCACTTGGCAAGCGTGAGGTCCTTCAGGGCGGCGGTGAAAGCGGCGAAGTGGTGCTCGAGGCGGGCCATGCACGACGCGGCCGCGGCGAGGTTGCCCGCGTGCGCGAGCCCCTCCAGTTCGCGCGCGGCCTTCACGGGCTCGTGCGCGAAGAAGACGCCGAACTTGCCGGCCAGTTTGTGCGACCACTGCTCCACGCCCGCGGCGTGGCCCGCCGCGAGGGCGGCGCGAAGGTCGGTCATGAGTTTGGGGCCGGTGGCGTGGAAGGTGGCGGCGAGTTGCACGAGCAGGTCGTGGTCATCGCCGAGGTTCTCCACGAGTTCGGCCCGGTCGATGAGAGGCTTGCCGGACTGCCCGGCCACGGGCGCGGGGGGCGCTATTGCCGGTGGCGCGGCCGTGGGGGCCGAGGGTGCGCGGTGAACGGGGCGTTGTCGAGCGGTCAGGCCCTCGATGGTGTCGAAGAGTTCCTGGCGGTTGACGGGCTTGCTCACATAGCCGTCCATACCGCCTTCGAGGCAGCGTTCGCGGTCGCCGCTCATGGCGTTGGAGGTCATGGCGACGATGAGGATGTGGCCGCCCGTGGATTGCTCATGCTCACGGATCTTTGCGGTGGCGGTGAGGCCGTCCATGTCGGGCATCTGCATGTCCATGAGGACGAGGTCGAACTTCTCCTTCTCGAGGCGGGCGAGGGCCTCCAGGCCGTTGGCCGCGATGGCGACGGTGTGGCCGCGGCGTTCGAGGATGCGGCGGCCGGCGTCCTGGTTCATCTCGTTGTCATCGGCGAGGAGGAGGTGGAGCGGAACGGGCGCGAGGCCCGGGCGCGTGGCACGACCTGTGGGGGCGGCGGTCGGGGGAGGGGGAGGGGTGTCCATGGTGTGCTCGAATGCCCCGCTGACGAGGGATTGAACGCGGGCCACCGCCGGAAGTCGCGTGAGCGGCATGGAAAACCGGGCGCGGGGGCGAGGGGGCGCTCAGCGGTAGAGCGTCATGCCGTCGTACGCGGCCGCGACCTCGCAGGGGTGCTCGATCTCGCGGAGAATCTGGCGGATGAGGTTGATCTTGCGGTCCACCGCGTCGTCGTCGTGGATGGGGTCGTGGTGGGTCACGTACCAGCGTTTGATGCCCGCCAGTTTGGCGAGGACGCAGGCGTTGGCGATGCTGGTGTGGCCCCAGCCGATCTTCTTGAGGTACTCGTCGCAGGTGTACTGGGCCTCGGCGATGAGGATATCGGCCTCGAAGAAGAAGCGGACGAGTTTCGCGTAGGGCAGGAGCATTGAGGGTGTGGCGAGCGCCCGTGCCGGGTGGCCGATGTAGCCGTTGAGAAACTCGTTGTCGGTGAGGTAGCCGACCTTCGTGCCGGCGGCTTCGATGCGGAAGCAGACGGCCGCGCCGGGGTGGAAGGCGTATTCCCAGAAGATGTCCATGCCGCCGATCTTGACGGGGTTGTCCTGGAGTTCGACAAAGGTCATGGTGGCCTTCATGGCCCGCATGTCGACGGGGAAGTAGGCCGAATCGAGTTGACCGAGGAAGACGCTCTTGAGGTCCTTACCGAAGCCCTTGGCCCCGTAGATGAAGAGTTCGAACCCGGGGATGTAGGCCGGCGCGAAGAATGGAAAGCCTTGGATGTGATCCCAGTGGGTGTGGCCGACAAAGAGGTGGACGCGGCGCGGGCCGGTCTTGGCCAAGGCCATGCCCGCTTCGCGGATGCCCGTGCCCGCGTCGATGATCACCACGTCGTCGCCGTGGCGCACCTCCATGCACGCGGTGTTGCCCCCGTGGCGGTTGGTGGTGGCGCCGGGAACGGAGATGGAGCCCCGTGTGCCCCAGAGTTTGAGCGTGCCGCGGCTGGCATCCAACTCGGGCAGGTAGATGTCTTTGGTCGCGGGGAGTGCGGGTGCATCGGGCTGTGCCGGTGAATGTGGGGCTGAGCCCGCGGGTGGCACGCCGGCCGCGCCGGAGAGACACGCGCCCACCACTTCGAGCAGGCGCTGTTTCTGGACGGGCTTGACGAGGAAGTCGATGGCCCCGAGTTGCATCGCCCGCTCGCGGTCGGAGTCAAAGGCCCGGGCCGAGCAGACGATGACGCCGATGGGCTTGCCGTCAACGTGGGCCGCGCTGCCGCGCTCGCCGAGTTGGCGGAGGACGTCGATGCCGTGGACTCTGGGCATCATGATGTCAACAACGAGGACGTGCGGCCGGAAAGCAGCGATCTTGTCGAGGCACTCCTGGCCGTCTTCGGCGGTGGCCACTTCGTAGCCGGCCTTGCTGAGCAGGCGACTGACCGCGAGGCAGACCTCGGGGGCATCATCCGCCACCAGCACGCGGTGGCGGGGCACCGTGGGGGCAGGGGGGG
>CAZNEU010000248.1:0-1853 GCA_964571915.1 uncultured Phycisphaeraceae bacterium | reverse complement strand
CCCGTGTCGCCGTGCGGCCCGCCGATCTCGAAGCGGCCGGTGGGGTTCACGTGGACGGTGATTCCGGGGTTCCACCAGTGGCCGAGCACGGGCTTGATGACGTGCTCGATCACCTGCTTTTTCAGGTCCCCCTGCCGGTCGTTCCAACTCGGGTCGTGCTGCGTGCTCAGCACCACCGTGTCGATGCGCTTGGGCTTGCCCCCGTCATACTCCACCGTCACCTGGCTCTTGGCATCGGGCCGCAGGCCCGGCACCTTGTTCTCGCGCCGCACCGTCGCCTGCTGCTCCACCAGCCGGTGGCTCACCTGGATCGCCAGCGGCATGAACTCGGGCGTTTCACTCGTGGCATACCCGAACATCATCCCCTGGTCGCCCGCGCCCTCGCGGTCCACACCCATGGCAATGTCGTTGCTCTGCTTGTTCAGCGCCACCATCACCCCGCACGAGTCGGCATCAAAGCGCATGTCGCCCGATGTATACCCGATCTCGCGCACCGTCTCACGCACCAGGTCGGGGATGCTCACATAGGTGTTCGTCGTGATCTCACCCGCCACCACCACCAGGCCCGTGCAGACCAGCGTTTCGCACGCCACGCGGCTGAACGGGTCATCCGCCAGCATCGCATCCAGCACGGCATCGGAAATCTGATCGGCAACCTTGTCGGGGTGGCCCATGGAGACGGATTCGGACGTGAACAGACGGGTGGACATGCGAAACTCCGGGTGATCGGCCGCGCTCGGCGGCCTCAGTGCTCGTGCCAGTCGGGTTCTTTCGGCCCTTGCCGCCGCGTGCATAAGGCCCGCACAAGGGTCGAAGGATAGACGCGCACCCCGGCAACCGCCCCGCCTGCGCGCACGCCGAACAGGGGGCGAATCCGCCTTCTCATCCGCTACGCTCTGCCCATGCCGTCTCCTGTATCTTCCCGCCCCTCGCTCACCTACGCCGCCGCGGGCGTGGACCTCGAGTCCAAAGACCGCTTCACCGACTCGCTCGTCTCGCTCATGCGCCGCACCCACGGGCCGCGCGTCATCCCCAACCCCGGCGGCTTCGCCGGCCTCTTCCGCCTCGACTTCAACAAGGGCCTCTTCCGCAAGAACTACAAAGACCCCGTCCTCGTCGCCTGCGCCGACGGTGTCGGCACCAAACTCAAACTCGCCATCGAGTATGGCAAGGTCGACACGCTCGGCATCGACCTCGTCGCCATGAACATCAACGACATGATCGTTCAAGGGGCCGAGCCCCTCTTCTTCCTCGACTACATCGCTACAGGCAAGGTCGATCCCGCGCAACTCTCCTCCATCATGCGCGGCATCGCCGAAGGCTGCCGCATCGCCCAGTGCGCGCTCTTGGGTGGCGAAACCGCCGAAATGTCCGGCCTCTACCAGCCCGGCGACTTCGACCTCGCCGGCTTCGCCGTGGGCGTGGTCGAACTCGCACGCACCATCAAGCCCACGCGCGTGGAAGTGGGCGACATCGTGCTGGGCCTGGCCTCCGACGGCATCCACTCCAACGGCTACACGCTGGTGCGAAAGGTGGTCGAGCACGCGGGTCTCGATTTGCACAGGGTGTACGACGACTTGTCAGAAGCCCGACCGTCAGGGAGGGCTCCTTCGGAAGCCCGACCGTCAGGGAGGGCTCCTTCGGAAACCCGACCGTCAGGGAGGGCCGTTGCAGAGGAAGCCCGACCGTCAGGGAGGGCCGTGAAACGCTCCGCTCGGCCGCGCACCCGAACCCCCGCCCTGGCGCTTCGGGCTCGTACAACGGGCCGCCCCCTGGCCGAAATCCTCCACACACCCACGCGCATCTACGCCCGCCCCATCACCAAACTCCTCTCGAACTATCGCGTGAAAAAG
>CAZNEU010000247.1:0-5088 GCA_964571915.1 uncultured Phycisphaeraceae bacterium | reverse complement strand
TGCTCCTCCTGCGCTGTCGCCCACCCCACCACCCGCTCGCCCGAAACCATCTGCGCGCGCAGCACCGCCCGCACCGCCAGGGGGCCGAACTCCAGGTTCCGAAACGTCTTCGCCAACACGCCCTCCGTGCCGCACGCCTTTCTGTCTTCTCCAGTGCCCAGTGCCCTCTTGTCATCTCGCCCACGCCGCCACCACCAGCGTAAGCCCCACCACAACCGCAATCACCACCTTCACCAGCGTGGCCGCCAGCCGCCCCACCGCCGCGCCCGAGCCGATGGTGGCCGCCTGGTCCCACGTCTTGCCGCCCCAGCGCCTCTCCGCCGCCAGCGCCCCCACGCCCGCGCCGATCGCCGCGCCCACCAACGTGCCGATGATCGGCGGGGGCACAAAGGTGCCCGCGATCGCGCCCAGCAGCGTTCCGCCCACCGCCCCCCACGCACCGGCGCGCCCGCCGCCCGCTCGCGTGGCACCCAGCGCCGTCGCCGCGAGTTCCGCCCCTTCGCCCAGAAGGGCCAACCCCGCGCACACACCGATCGTCCACCAGTTGAACATCCCCGGCTGCCAGAACTGGCACCCCACCGCCGCGGCCAGCATCAGCCACGCGCCCGGCAGCGTGAGGCACGCCATGGCCGCGCCCACCAGCGCGGCAAGCGTCATCACACACGCGGCGGCAACAAAGGTCCAATCCACGCACCATCATTGGGAGGGGCTTGTGAGCATGATGAACACGACCAGGCACCCGATCAGGCTCCCCCACCCCTGATATCCTCCTCGCCATGCCCATCCTCCCGCTCCCGCAGTTCGAGGAAGACCTCAAGGCCGATGCCGAGGTCTACGCGCGCCTCAAGCCCCCCACTTCCATCGTCGTCCGCTTCGGCGCCATGCGCATGGTCGGCGAGTTCCCCTACGACGGCGATGCCAAGCCCGGCTGCGGCAGCAGAATGGTCGTCCGCACCTTCCGCGGCACCGAACTGGGCGAGATGCTCACCAGCACCTGCCCCAACTCCGGCTGCTCCAAGAGTGTTTCCCGGAAGGAGATGCTCGAGTACATCGACAACTCCGGCGGACGCGACTACCCCTTCCACACCGACGGGCGCGTGCTCCGCATCGCCACCGTGGAGGACCTGAACCGACAGGCCGCTCTCGATGAACGCAAGCACGACCATGTGAAGTTCGCCCGCGCCGTCGCCGAGCGTCTGGGCCTGGCCAGGAAGGTCGTTGACGCGGAAGAGGTGCTCGGCGGCGCGCGCATGGTCTTCTTCTTCACCACGCTGGGCGATGACGAGCACGCCCGCATCGACTTTCGCCCCATGGTGATGGAACTGGCCGCCAAGTACCGCACCCGCGTCGACGTCCGCCAGGTGGGCGCCCGCGACGATGCCCGCCTCACCGCCGATTATGAAAAGTGCGGCCAGCACTGCTGCTGCAAGCAGTTCCTCAAGGTCCTCAAACCCGTCTCGATGAAGAACGCCAAGATTCAGAAGGCCACCCTCGACCCGCTCAAAATCTCCGGGCGCTGCGGCCGCCTCATGTGCTGCCTGCGCTACGAAGAGAGCACCTACGACGACCTTCGCGCCCGACTCCCCAAGAAAAAAGTCCGCCTCATCACGCCCGACGGACCCGGCTTCGTTGTGGACACGCAGATCCTCACCCAACTCGTCCTCGTCCAACTCGATAAGAACGGCGAGCGGAGCGCCTACCCCCTCGAAAACCTCGACCTCACCACCCCCCCACCGCCGGCCCCGCCCGCACCGCCCCCCTTCGGCAGCGACCGACCCCCATCGGGCAACCCCGATCCGCGCGGCCCGCGCGGCGGGCCAAGGAACGGCTCACCCGGTAACCCCTCACGCGGCGGTCCCCCGGGCGCGTCCGGCGGCCCACGTCAGGATCGCGGCCCCCGCGATGGACCACGAGGCGGCCCGCACGGGGCCTCGTAAGAGTTTGGTGGGGCGGACGTCCCGTCCGCCTTCCCGTTGCCCTTCATTTCACTTCGCGCCGGTCTCCGGCTTGGCCGCCCCCACCTGGTGCAGCGCCTTGTTGGCGATCAGGCCGATCACGCCCAGCACCAGCATGAACGCCACCACGCCCGCGGGCACCATCCACCACGGCTGCTCTTCAATAAACTCCTGAATGTCGCGCGCGCCCGTCGCCCTTCCAGCCGCGGCAAACGCCACCGCAATCCCCGTGCGCGGGGCCATGCCGATCAGCGTTCCCAGCACATAGGGCAGCGGTTTCACACCCGCGGAGGCCATGACCAGGTTCGTGAGCGCAAAGGGCGAGTTGGGCGGAATGCGCACCAGCGTTACCACCCCCAGCGTGCGCCAGAAGCCGTGGCCGATCAGCGCATCCCGCACCGCCCGCGACCGGGCGTTGGAGTTCAGCAGGTCCTCCACCTTGTGGCGAGACACGCGCTGCGCAATCGCGTACCCGATGATCGAGCCGCCCACAAAGCCGGCCATCGAGCCGGGAAAGCCCGCCGCGAAACCGAAGACCCAGCCCCCCAGCATCGACTGCCCGTACGTGGGCAGAAAGCCCACGCCCGCCGAGACGATGAACACGGCCACGAACCCGAACCACCCCAGGGTCTTGTTCGCGTGCAGAAAATCGGAGATGGGCCCGATGTTCGTGAGCAGCACAATGCCCAGCACCGCCGGCATGCTCGTCCACAACAAACCCAGGATCGCCACCGGCCCCACCTTCTCATACACCCGGTGGGCCCGGTCCCACTGCGCCGTCAGGCGCGTCGCCCCGGGCACCAGCGAATACCCCAGCAGGCCCAGCAGCACCAGCGTCGCCACGTTCGAGGCGTACCCGCGCATCAGTTTCCGTCCCGCCGTCGTCTCGCCCCGGGCCAGGGCATCCGCAAACGGCTGATACGCGCGCCGCAAGTGCTCCATCCGCGCCGCCACCGCCGCGCTCGCCGCCGCCGTCTGCTCGGGCGTCAGCGCCGTCCCTCCCGGCACCGCGTCAACCTTCAACTCCAGCCGCACCTCCTGGCGCGTCGGTGCCCACCGCCCCGAGCGCACCACCGACACCGGCACCACCCGCACCAGCGCCGCGGGGAGCGACCCCCCCGCGATCCGCTCGATCGCGCCCTTCATCGCCTCCGCCCGTTCGGGTGTGCTCTCCACCACCTCGCACAGCGCGCCCCCGGCCGTCAACTTCGGGAAGTACGCCAGTCCGACATACTCCGGCGGCAACGGACGGGCCCGCTTCTCGCCCAGCCCCAGCGGCGCGCCCATCCGCCACCCCAACGCCGACTCGTTGCGCGACCCGAGCACCACCACCAGACTCACGATCAGCAACAGGCTCGCCAGCAGCAGCGTCAAACTCGGACGCGCGGGCCAGCCCCGCGGCGACGAGGCCTCGGGGGGCGATGAAAGCGGTGCCTGTGCGTCCGTGCCGGTCATTGGGGGCGAGTCTATGCGGGCTCCTCGTGCTCCTCTTCACACGCGCATCATCGGGGCCGTGAATAACCTCGTGCCATGTCCTCGCCCCCGCACACCCTCACCGCCGACGATGTCCGCAAAGTTGCCCGCCTGGCGCGCCTCGCGCTCACGCCCGAGCAGGTCGAGCCCGCACGCGCCGCGCTGGGCGCACTCCTCCACTACATCGACCGCATCAAGGCCGTCGATCTCACCGGCATCGAGCCCCTCTTCAGCCCCACCGACCAGGAATCAACCGCACGCGAAGACACGCCCGGCGACCACCTCTCCACCCAGACCCTGCTCGACGCCGCCCCCGCCACCTTCGGGCACTTCATCCGCGTCCCCAAGGTGCTCGGCCAACCCGGCACCGACCCCGGGGCCAGCGCGTGAGCGGCACGCCCGACCTCGCCTCCATGTCCGCCCTCGCCACACGCGAGGCCGTCCGCGCAGGCCACCTCACCGCTCACACCATCACCGCCGCCGCGCTCGACCGCATCCACCACGCCAACCCCGCCCTCAACGCCTTCCTCCAGGTTTTCACCACTGAAGCCCTGATCGCGGCAGACCGGATCGACGCGAAGCGGGCCGCGGGCCAGCCGCTGGGCCCCCTCGCCGGCGTGCCCGTCGCCCTCAAAGACAACATCTGCCTCAACTGGGGCCGCACCACCTGCGGCAGCCGGATGCTCGAACATTACCGCTCGCCCTTCACCGCCACGGCAGCGCAGCGCCTGATCGATGCCGATGCCGTGATCGTGGGCAAGACCAACATGGACGAGTTCGCGATGGGCTCCTCCACCGAGCACTCGGCCTTCGGCCCGACGCGGAATCCGCACGACCATGCCCGCGTGCCCGGCGGTTCATCGGGCGGCTCGGCCGCGGCGGTCGCCGCGGGCCTCGTGCCCATCGCGCTCGGCTCCGACACGGGCGGCTCCGTGCGCCAGCCCGCGGGCATGTGCGGCATCGTGGGCTATAAGCCCACCTACGGGCGCGTCTCGCGCTGGGGCCTGGTCGCTTACGCCAGCAGCCTCGACCAGATCGGCCCGCTCGCACGCACCGTCGAAGATGCCGCCCTGGCCCTCAGCGTCATCGCCGGTCGCGACGACCACGACGAAACCAGCGCCCACGTCGGCCCGACAGACTTCGCAACCCAGATCGGCCTGCCCCTGCGGGGCCTGCGCATCGGTGTGCCGCGCCAAGCCCGCAGCGCGGCCAACTCGCCCGGTGTCGCCGCCGCGCTCGACAACACGATCTCTCTTCTCCGCACCGCCGGCGCAGACATTCTCGACATCGACCTCCCACACACCGATGTGGGCATCGCCGCGTACTACCTGATCGCCACCGCCGAGGCCAGCAGCAACCTCGCCCGCTTCGACGGCATCCGCTTCGGCCGCCGGGCCGAGACGCGGCCGGGCGAAGGCCTCCTCGAGTTGTACGAACGCTCGCGCGCTGAGGGGCTGGGGCCGGAGGTCCGTCGCCGCATCATGCTGGGCACCCACGCCCTCTCCAGCGGCTACTACGACGCCTACTACCTCTCCGCGCTCAAAGTCCGTCGCCTCATCAAGAACGATTTCGACGCCGCCTTCGCCCAGGGCTGCGCGGCCATCCTCACCCCCACCACGCCCGGACCCGCCTTCCGCATCGGCGAGAAGGTCAGCGACCC
>CAZNEU010000246.1:0-6476 GCA_964571915.1 uncultured Phycisphaeraceae bacterium | reverse complement strand
GACGGCTACTTCACCACGCTCTTGGACTTCGGCCCGGGCGTGTGCGACGGGCAGGACCGGTGGCTGGAGATGGACGTGAACGGGACCACCCTGCTGCCGCGGCAGGAGTTGACGGCCACGCCGTATGCGCTGTACGCGGTGCGTGCGGGGACGGCGACGTTCGCGGAGACGGCCGGGTACGCGAACTCGGCGGGGTACGCCAGCACGGCCGGGAGCGCGGCCAACGGCGGGAGCGGGGGGGTGTTCATTGAGAACCACACCGTGGGGTCGCCGGTCTTCGCGCAGCACGGCTTCAGCGGGTTCACCCCGGTGTACGTGGCGATCGGGCAGAGCCAGCGCACCCTCACCATCCCGGCGGGGCGGGCCACGCTCGATTGGTCTCTCAGCGGCTTTGTCAGCGCCAACAGCCTCAACGTCAAGATTCGCGCCGTGGTGGCCGGGCAGACCTCCCCCGGCCACGACTGGTTCTTCGAGCGAGTGCTCGACAGCAAGAGCATCTCCGGGCACGCCGTGTTCAACATCCCGGCCGAAACCACCGGCGTGGTCCGCCTCGAGGTGCTCATGCCGGATTCCAGCCGCGTGTTCTACCTCGGCGGCGGCACGGCGGTTTCGTGGAACCTGGTGGTGTACAAGGACTAGCGGACAGCGGACAGGGGATAGGGACAGCGGCTGGCCGTGAAACCGCGCGGGTACGATTTCCGAAGAACTCATCGTGCCTCTTCTTCTTGGTGCCATCGCGTTCTTCTTTCCGCGCCTCGTGATCGTGGGGCTGGTGATCGCCACGGATTACATCGGGCGGGCCTACGAAACCACGCTGTGGCCGCTGCTGGGCTTTCTCTTCGCGCCGCTCACCACGCTGGCGTACGCGCTGGCGATGAACACGGGCGGGGGCGTACAGGGCCTGTACCTGGTGATCCTCGTGGTGGCCGCGCTGTGCGATGTGGGGATCGTGGGGCGGAAGGCGATGAAGAGGAAGAAGTAGGGAAAGGCACTGGGCGTCGGGCCCTGGGCACTGGTGATGTGCCACCGGCCTGCCTGTGGTCCTGCTCACGGCCGATGGAACGAAGACCCACAGGCAGGCGGAGGACCGCCAGCCTGTGGCACAGTCGGAGGGGGCAAGGTCGCACCCGCGCCCCCTGCACGTCGCACGCGGGCATCCGTTCCCGGACCTTGTGCGTATAGACGCAGGGGCGCTTCCCGCCGATAAAGCGTGCAAGGGGGCTGTTGTATGCCGCGCACGGTGAACACCGATCTTCCGCCCGACCTGCTCGAGCACATGGGCCGGATCAAGGCCAAGGCCATGGAGTACGGCCTCGATTTTTTCGAGGTCGTCTTCGAGGTTCTGCCCTTCGAGACCATGAACCAGATCGCCTCGTACGGGGGCTTTCCGGTGCGCTACCCGCACTGGCGCTGGGGCATGGAGTACGAGCGCCTGAGCAAGCGCGATGCGTACGGGCTGGGCCGCATCTACGAGATGGTGATCAACACCGACCCCTGCTACGCCTACTTGCAGGAATCCAACGCGGTGACGGACCAGAAACTGGTGATGGCGCATGTGTACGGGCACGCGGACTTCTTCAAGAACAACTTCTGGTTCAGCAAGACGAATCGCAAGATGCTCGACGAGATGGCCAACCACGCCACGCGCGTGCGGCGGCACATCGACCGGCACGGTGTGGACGCGGTGGAGCGGTTTCTGGATGCGTGCCTGAGCGTGGAGTTCCTGATCGACCCGCACAGTTTGTTCGTGCAGCGCGATGAGCGCGAGGGCGCGGGCGGCGGGCCGGAGAGCGGGCCGGAGCGCGAGCGTGGACACGGTGCGGGCGGCGGCGCGGCGGGGGCCGATGCCAAGGGCGACGCCGCGGGCTTCCGGGCCCATCGCCTGCCCGCCAAAGACTACATGGACCCGTTCATCAACCCGCAGCGCGAGATGGAACGCCAGAAGCGGGCCTTTGAGGAGGAGCGCACGGCCCGCAAAGACCGTTTTCCGGCCCAGCCCACCCGCGATGTGCTGCGGTTCCTGCTGCGGCACGCGCCGCTGGACGACTGGCAGCAGGACATTCTGGGGATCGTGCGCGATGAGGCGTACTACTTCGTGCCCCAGGCGCAGACCAAGATCATGAACGAGGGGTGGGCCAGTTACTGGCACAGCAAACTCATGACGCGCCACTTTCTGGAGGGAAGCGAGATCGTGCACTACGCCGATCAGCACTCGGGCGTGGTCCACATGGAACCGGGGGGCTTCAACCCCTACAAGATCGGGATCGAGATGTTCAAGGCCATCGAGGAGCGGTGGAACACCGGCCGGCACGGCCCGGAGTGGGAGAGCCTGGACAGCATCGGCGCCAAGGAGCGCTACGACGACGGGAGCATGAAGGGGCGCGACAAGATCTTCGAGGTGCGCCGCATCTACAACGACGTGAGTTTCATCGACGAGTTTCTCACCCCCGAGTTTGTCGAGAAGCACAAGATGTATCAGGTGAAGCGCGACCCGCAGACGGGCGAGGCCAAGGTGGTGAGCCGCGACTTCAAGCGCGTGAAGCAGACCCTGCTGCACCACCTCACCAACCGCGGCGAGCCGTTCATTCATGTGGTGGATGGGAACTATCTGAACCGGGGCGAACTCTTCCTCGCGCACCAGTGGACGGGCTTGGAGGTGGACGCGGCGAAGGCCGGCGATGTGCTGAGCAACCTGCGGCTGATCTGGGGGCGGCCGGTACACCTGCGGATGCGCATGAAGGACGACTGGTGGCTCCTGAGTTGCGCGGAGCCGGGGAAGGAACTCAGGCGCGAGAAGATCACCGATGACACGGGCAGCCCGGCGCACGAGGTGGCGTGAGAGCGAGGAAGGCACTGGGCCCGCCGCGGCGGGGGCACCGGGCACTGGTGAAGGCGGGCACACGGGGCGGGCATAGCCCGCACGCATTCCTAGAATCCCGCATGGCGATTGTCCGCATCGGGTGTGTGAAGTATCTCAACACGCTGCCGCTGATCGAGGGGCTGGAGGTGTGCCGCGATATCGCGCTCGTGTCCGCGGCACCGAGCAGGTTGGCACCGATGCTTCGCGCGGGCGACGTGGACCTTGCCCTTGCATCGGTCGTGGATGTCGCGGCGGGGGTGGGGGGGGTGGGTGATCTGGACCTGGTGCCCGTGGGAATGATCGGGTGCGACGGGCCGACGATGACGGTGCGGTTGTACAGCCGGGTGCCTTGGGCGGGCGTGAAGCGCGTCTACGCGGACACCGACTCGCACACATCGGTGATCTTGGCGCAACTGATCTTGGCGGCACGGTTCGGAGCGAAGGTGGAGGTTGCGGACTTTGATGCCCGTGAGCGGATCGCGCCGGGGCACGAAGCAGCGGGCGAGTGGCCCGCCACGCTGCTGTTGATCGGCGACAAGGCGGCGACCGATGCCCCGCCAGTGGGGGCGTACGCGTACGAACTTGATCTGGGGGAGGCGTGGCGCGAGTGGACCGGCCTGCCGTTCGTGTACGCGATGTGGATGTGCCGCGCCGGCGAGATGGCGCGCCCGGAGGTTGCCGCCGCCGCGGCGTTGCTGGATCGGCAGCGGCGGCGCAACGCCACGCGGCTGGAGTGGATCATCGAGAAGCACGCCGCGCCGCGCCGGTGGCCCACGGACCTTGCTCGCACGTATCTGGCGGGGTTGCTGCGGTATGACGTGGATGGGCGTGCCCGTGAGGGCGTGTTGCGGTTCTTGAAGGAAGCCGCGGCGGCGGGGTTCATGCCCCCGTGCCAGCCGCGCTGGGCGGAAGTGGGTGCCGGCGCGCAACCTGTGGGCGTGTGATGGCGAAGGGATGGAAGGAACGAGTCCATGCCGCCCTTGGCGAGAATGCGCACTTCGGCTCTGGCAGACCTTGCCGCGCAACTGAAGTTTGTGCCGGCGGCGACGGCCCGCCGGCAGATCGAGCAGGCGGAGGCGCTGGTGGAACTGATCGACACGAAGCAGGCGTACCCGGAAGACTGGCTCGTGCATCACATCACCGGCTATCGCCCGGAGATGGATGAACCGGCGATGCTGGTGGGCGATGCGCTCTTGGCCGATCTAGGCGGCCTGGTGGAGCGATTGAGCGTGGCCGCGAAGTTTGCGTCGTCGGAACTGGCCGGATGGTTGAGTGTGCGAGACCTGTGCGCTCGCTGGGGCGTGAGCCGCAAAACGCTGGAGCGCTATCGGCGGCTGGGGCTGCTCTCGCGGCGCGTGAGGGATGAGAGCCGCGGCAAGCCCGCGGCACGGTTCTCACCGAGAACGGTGGCGTGGTTTGAGCGCGTGTACGGGCCGCGCGTGGTGCGTGCGGGAAAGTTCTCGCGGATTGACGGGGCGACGAGCGAGAAGATGATGCGGCGGGCGGCTGGTTACAGAAGGAAACTCGGGTGGACGCGGACCGCCGCCGCGGCGCGGCTGGCTCAGACCTCGGGCCGGTCGAAGGAGGCCGTGCGGCAGAAACTGGTGCGGTTGGATGGGGCGCGCGGGCGGCCGGTGTTTCGCGTGCCCGTGCGGATGAAGCCCGTGCGGGCGCAGGAGATCGAACGCGCGTGGCGCGAGAGCGGCGCGCGGGCGAGCGAGATTGCCAGACGGTTCAAGGTGGGTCCCGCGACAGTGCATCGGGTGGTGCGGGGCGTGCGTGCCGCGCGGCTGGTGGGGCTGGGGCTGAGCGATGATGTGGCTGCGCCCGCGGGGCGAGAACTGGAGGCCCTGCTGCTGCACGACGATGTGCGGCTGGGCCTGGGCGCACCGGCCCCGGCCAGCGTGGCCGAGGTGCTGGCCGACGCGGCGGCGCGGGGCTGGCCGGACGCGGGCACGGAGAAGCGCAGGGCCGCGGCGCATCGGGGGCTGGTGGCGCGGGCGGCGCGGGAGATCGGCGGGTTGAAGCGGGCCGGTGCGCCTGCGCAGGCGCTGGCGGTGGACCGCGTGGCGACGGACCTGCTCTGGGCCGCGCGGCTGAAGGCCGAACTGGTGCGGGCACAGAGTCTGCTGCTGGTGCGGACGATCGAGGGGCGGCTTGCCCTCACGGGTGATGCGGCATGGCGCGGCTTGGCCGATCTCCCGGAGGACGTGGCGGTCGCGCTGTGGGCGGGGGCGATCGGCGCAGCGAGCGAGGCGGTGGAGCGGTTTGACGGGGCGCGGGGGGGAAGGCTTGCCGCGCCGGTGGGGATTGCGGTGAACCGGATGCTGGCGAAGTGGTTTGGCACGGGGGGCAAGCACCGACTTCGCCGGGCCGAAGTCGGTGGCACAGACTGGACGCGGAGTGTGTGCTCGTGGCAGGTGTTTCTCGAGGGACCCGTTGGGATGCACGCGGCGCTGGAGGGGGCGAGCGATGCCGACCGTGCGATCATCATGAAGCGGCAGGGATGGATGGTGTGCGAGCCGATAACGATCGCCAGGCTGGCGGCGGAGTTGAAGACGACGACGGCGCGGGCGGTGGTGGCGGAGCGGCGGGCCATGGCGAGGGTGCTTGGTGGGCACGGCGATCTAGGATCAGGGCGATGAGCGAAATGGCATCTGTGCAACTCGTGGTGGGGCTGGAGGTGCATGTGGAACTGGCCACGCGCACCAAGATGTTCTCGCGGGCCCGCAACCCGGCGTGCGCGGCCCAGACGAGGGCCGCGGCTGGCGCGCCAGCCCGCGGCGAGGCGCCGGGGCCCAACACGTTCATCGATCCCGTGGTGTGCGGGCTGCCGGGAGCGCTCCCCACGATCAACCGGCGCGCGGTGGAACTCTCGATGATGGTGGGGATGGCGCTGGGGTGCCGGATCGCGAAGAAGACGCGCTGGGATCGCAAGAGTTACTTCTACCCGGACATGCCCAAGAACTACCAGATCAGCCAGTACGACCGGCCTTTGTGCGAGGAGGGGGCCTTAGCCGTTGCCGACCTGGGCGTGGCCGACTTGAGCGCGGATGGTGCCGAGCCGAGTGGCGCGGGGGGTGGAGAGGCGGGGCGGATGATCGGGATCATCCGTGCGCATCTGGAAGAGGATGCCGGCAAACTGCTGCACGAGGCGCCGGGTGGAGGAACGATCGATTTCTCCATCGTGGACCTGAATCGGGCGGGCACGCCGCTCCTGGAGATCGTGACCGCGCCGGATTTTCGCAGCGCGGCGGAGGCGGTGGCCTTCTGCAACTATCTGCGGACGTTGTGCGTGTTCCTGGGCGCGACCGAGGGCGTGCTGCAGAAGGGCCACGTGCGGTTTGAGCCCAACATCAACTGCGTGCTCACGCTGGCGGACGGGCGCACGGTGCGCACGCCCGTGGTGGAGGTGAAGAACCTGAACAGTTTCAAGGCCGTGCAGGGGGCGATTGAATACGAACACAAAGACCAGCCGCGCCGCTGGCGGGAGGACGGGCGCGAGATGGGCAAGGGGGCCAAGAGCACGCGCGGGTGGGACGACGTGCGCGGCATCACGGTGCCGCAGCGCGAGAAAGAGGATGCCCACGACTACAGGTACTTCCCCGACCCGGAT
>CAZNEU010000245.1:0-6790 GCA_964571915.1 uncultured Phycisphaeraceae bacterium | reverse complement strand
TTTCTCGGGTCAGGGCGGGCGTGCTGGTGCGCAACGCCGCAGGGTCGCCACGCCCATCCGTATGATCGGCCTTGCCCGTTCGCACGCGACCATCCGCTCGCACCGTGCTTGCCCGAGCGCTCCGTTCCGGATTGCGCCGCTACCCGCGCGAACTCTGGGCCACGCTCCGGGCACCCGCCAACGCCGCCGAAGTCAAACGCCGCGGCCTGCAGACGGGCCTCGTCAAGGCCTGGCGCAAGATCGAGCGCGAGCCCGGCGCGAGCGCGGCGGTGTGGCTGGGGCACTGCACGGTTCTCCTCCGCCTCGCCGGGCGCACCATTCTCACCGACCCGGTGCTGGCCGAGTGCGTGGGCTTCAAGGTCGGGCGCCGCACCATCGGCCTCGCGCGCATGTGCCCCTCGCCGGTCGATGCCAAGCACCTGCCGCCGATCGACCTCGTGCTGCTCTCGCACGCGCACTTTGACCACCTCGACAAGCCCACGCTCCGCCAGATCGCCGGCAAGGAGACGGTGGTGGTAACGGCCGCGAAGACGCGCCGCCTGATCCCTCCCGGTTTCAAGCGCGTCATCGAACTGCCGTGGGACAAGACGATCGAGGTCGAGGGGTTGAGGTTGAGCGCCCTGCGCCCGCGCCATTGGGGGGCGCGGGCCGTGTGGGACCACCACCGCGGCTACAACGCGTATGTGATCGAAGCCGCGACCGCGGGGGGCGCCGGCCCCTGGCAGGAGGCGGGGGTGGAGAAGGGGCCGGCGGTCCGCCCAACGCCGCGCGTGTTCTTCGCCGGCGACACCGCGTACACAGACCGCTTCGCCCACCTTGCCCAGCGCCCCATCGACCTGGCGATCTTCGGCGTGGGCGCCTACGCGCCGTGGGAGCACGCCCACGCCACGCCCGAGCAGGTCTGGGCGATGTTCACCGGCATCGGCGCGGCCCGGCTGCTGGCCGTTCACCACTCCACCTTCGACATGGGTGAAGAACAGCCCGGCGAACCCATGCAGCGCCTGCACGCCGCCGCGGCGGCCGCGGGGCGCGACGAGGCCATTGTGGATGTACCGGCCGGGCGCGTCATCCGCCTGGTGTGAGGCCGAAGCGATCAGAGCAGCGGCGCGAGAAGGTGGGCCGCGTTGTCCGCCAGACGGCTCGTCCACGGCCGCCGCCGCCACCCTTGCAGGCTCACGACCCTGGACTCCGCGAGGTACCTGAGTTGCAGGGTGCGCAGGGTGGCCGCAAAGACCGCGTCGTAGATCAGCACCGTCAACTCAAAGTTCAGCCAGAAGGAGCGGCGGTCGAAGTTGGCCGAGCCGATCATCGCCAGTCGGCCGTCGATCACGGCCGTCTTGGCGTGCAGCAGGCCCCCCTGGTGCTGGGCGATCTTCACCCCCGCGCGCAGCAGGTCGTCGTAGTCGGCCCTGCTCGCCGCGGCCACCAGCCGCGAGTCCAGCGCCGCGGGCACGATCAGCGTCGCGGCAAGGCCCCGCAGGGCCGCGTTCATGAGCGAGGCTTTGGTGGCCGCGTCCGGCACGAAGTAGGGCGTCGTGATGATCACCTCGGTGTTGGCGGCGTTCAACATGCCCAGGAAGGTCTGGTGGATCGCGTCCGCCCGCTCGTCCGGCCCGGAGGGCAGCACCTGCACCAGCGAGCCGCCCCTGGCCCCGTCCCCCGAACCGCGCGCCACGGCCGGCGGCATCGTCAGGTACGGGTGCGGGTCCAGTTGCTCGTCGCTCTCGTAGAGCCAATCCGCCAGAAAAGCCGCCTGCAACGGCACCACCGCCGGACCGCGCATCCGCACCGTGGCGTCGATCCACGTCATGTACCGCGGCGGCACCTGCCGCACACGCACCCGCTCGTCGAGCAGGTTCTGGCTCCCGCACCACGCGATGTTCCCGTCGATCACCGTGAGTTTGCGGTGATTCCGCACGTCGATGCGGTGCAGGCTCCGCCGCAGCACGGTTACCGGCAGCGCGGCCGCAACCTTCACGCCCGCCGCCCTCATGCGCGCGGGCCACGAACTCCGCCACAAGGCTGTGGAACCCACCGCGTCGATCAGCACGCGGCACTCCACCCCGCGCTTCGCGGCACGCATCAACGCCTCCGCCGCGCCCAGCGCACGCGGCGACAGGCCCCAGATGTAATACACCATGTGGCAGTGGTGCCGGGCCTTGTCGATGTCCGCGATCAGCCCGTCAAGCATCTGTCCCGCGTCGTCGAACAACTCCAGTTCGTTGCCGCCCATCGCCGGCAGGCCGCCCACCGCGGCCCCCAGCCGCAGCATCGGCACCGACATCGAGTCCGTCGGCACGCCCGCCGTCGCCGCCGCCGCGTCGCCGAGCATCTCCGCCGCGATCTCCTTCATCCGCCGCTCCACGATGCCGTGCTGCTTGCGCCGCTTGCGCCCCAGCGGGGTCTCGCCCACGAACAGGTACACCAGCAGCCCCAGCACCGGCACCAGCGCGATGAAGACCACCCACGCCACCGCCTCCGGCTTGGGCGAACGCCGCGTGAGAATCCGCAGCACCAGCCCCAGCCGCAGCAGCAACTCGCCCGCCAGCAGCAGGATGGGAAGCCACGACCACGTCATGACGTCTGCGCCGCGGCGGGAAGAGAAAGAGCCAGCGCACGGCACGCCGCTTCGGGGTCTGCCGCGCCGCACACCGCGCCGCTCGCCGCCACGCCGCGGCAGCCGACATGCCGCAAGGCCGCGATGTTGTCCGCCGTGATACCCCCGATCGCCAGATGCGGCACACGCCCGGTCTGCTCATCGTGCAAGTAGGCCTGCAAGTAGGCCGCGCCGCTCACCCCGCGGGCCTTGGTGGCGCTCGTGAACATCGCGCCCACCCCGCAATAGTCCGCCCCGTCGCTGGCGGCACGGCGGGCTTCCGCCATATCGTGCGTAGAAACGCCCACCAGCAACCGCTCCCCCGCCAGCGCCCGCACCGCCGACACCGGCAGGTCATCTTGGCCCAGATGCACACCATCCGCCCCCGCGGCCAGCGCGATATCCGGCCGGTCATTGATGATGATGGTGGGGCGGACTTCATGTGCCACAGGCTGGCCGCCGCGGCCTGCCTGTGTGCTTTCGTACCCCCGTCCCATTCTGCCTTCGTCCCGTCCGCCGTCCTGTGCCAGCCGCACGAGCGCCCCCGCCCGCCGCAACAACTCCCCACCATCCAGGTTCTTCTCCCGCAGTTGGATGCAGTCCGCCCCCCCCGCGATCGCCGCACGAGCCACTTGCAGCCACGGCAACCGGCACCGGCTCTCGCTGAGCAGGATGCACAGGCGCCACTGCGTGCCGCGCCCCGTGCCCAGCGCCAGCAGCAGTTGCCGCTCGCACTCGTACACGCGGTAGCGCAGGGCTTTGATGCGCGCCGCAGGGGACTCGGGCTCCGGACCCGGCCCGCGTGCCGCGCCCGCGCCGCCCACCACCTTCAGCGTCTCCTCGATCACCCGCAGCGCTTCCCCCGCCCGCCTGCCCGCCGCGATGGCGATGCCCCGCGCGTCAGCGCGTGTCCCCTCCGCGGGCGTACACAGGCTCGTGCCCACGTCGCCCGGCGTGTCGCGCGCGGCGTTCAGCCGCAGCGCGTCCAGCCCCGCCGCGTCGAGCACCGCCCGCAGGTCGTGGCGCGCGGCCTTGAACGCCGCGGCCAGCCGGCCGTGGGCGAGTGTGAACCGGGCCGTGTCTTCCAGCGTGCGCAGGGCCTCGCGGGCGCGATTGGCGTTGGCATCAAGCAGGCGCAGGGTGCCGGTCATGGGACACAATAGGAATGGCCGTCGCCGCGGCGACCGCCCCACCAGTCTCCGGTCCCCCGGCATCCCGCTGTGCCCTGTCCCCTCGCCCCTGTCCCCTGTTTTCTTGGTAGACTGCCCGCATGAGCACCCCAGCCTCCCACGCGGTCGAGCCGTGCGTGATCGTCATCTTCGGCGCCTCGGGCGACCTCACCAAGCGCAAACTCATCCCCGCCTTGTACGACCAGGACCGCCAGGGCCGCCTGCCCAAGGGCACCTGCATCGTCGGCGTCTCGCGCACGCCCACCACCGACGACAAGTTCCGCGACGACATGCTCCCCTGGGTGAAGGACCATTCCGCCAACTTCGACGAGAAGACCTGGCCCCAGTTCGCCAAGCGCCTGTTCTACCACGCCGGCGACGGCTCCCAGGCCGAGTGCTTCGAGCCCCTCAGGCAGCGCATCGCCAAGATCGCCACCGACGGCAACATCAGCAAGGGCGACAGTTCCAACGTGCTCTTCTACCTCTCCACCTCGCCCAACCTCTTCGAGCCCATCATCGACAACATCGGGGCCTCCGGGATGGTCTCCGAGGGGCAGCGCTGGTGCGCCCTCAAGCCCGACCAGTTGGCCTGGCAGCGCATCATCATCGAGAAGCCCTTCGGCATCGACCTGGCCACCACCGTCTCCCTCAACCGCTGCCTCGGGCGCGTCTTCGATGAAGAGGCCACCTTCCGCATCGACCACTACCTCGGCAAGGAACTCGTCCAGAACATCCTCGTCATGCGCTTCTGCAACGCCATCTTCGAGCCCCTCTGGAACCGCGACCACATCGACCACGTCCAACTCACCGCCGCCGAAACCGTCGCCGTCGGCAGCCGCGCCGCCAACTTTTACGACACCGCCGGCGCCCTCCGCGACATGATCCAGAGCCACCTGCTGCAGGTCCTCACCCTCGTCGCCATGGAGCCGCCCAGCACCTTCGACGGCGCGGCGATCATGCGCGAGAAGATCCAACTCATCAACTGCTCCCCCACGCTCACCGAGAGCGAGGTCCACCAGCAGGGGGTCTTCGGCCGCTACGGCCGGGGCCAGTCCGGCAAGCCCGACGACGTGGCCTACATCGAGGAAAAGGGCGTGGTCGAGACCCGCAAAACCGAGACCTTCGGCGCCATCTGCCTCCACTTTGACAACTGGCGCTGGGCGGGCGTGCCCTTCTTCGTCCGTTCGGGCAAGCGCATGGCCACGAAGTTGACGGAGGTGGTCGTGCAGTTCAAGCGCCCACCCCTCAACATCTTCCGCCACATCGATTCTTCACTGGCAGACCGGCCCGCCAACCGCCTCATCCTCAACATCGCACCCCGCGAGGGCATCAGCCTCCGCATCGAGGGCAAGGTCCCCGGCAGCGGCCTCAAAATCGACTCCGCCAAACTCGAACTCGACTACCTCGAACGCTTCGGCGGCGAAGCGATCGAGGCCTACGGCCCCCTCATCGTCGATGCCGTGCGCGGCGACCGCACCCTCTACAAACACCGCGACGAGGTGGAGGGCGGCTGGCGCGTCTGCGAGCCTTTCCTGAACTCGCAGCGCCTGCGCGACACCATTGAAACCTACAACCCCGGCTCGTGGGGCCCCCCGGGGGCCGATGCCCTCATCGCCCGTTCGGCGACCACCGGCCAGCCGCGGGCGTGGCACAACCCACACTCCAGCGACGTGCGCTGACGATCCGTGAAACAGAACCTGGGTACCCCGGCTCCCCCGACCGAAGGTCCGCCGGGGCGGAGCCGGTCTTTTCCTCAAAATAAGACACGGCCCGGAGGACAGGGCAGGCTTGGGTTCAACGCAGACGCGAACAATACGCGAACTTTGCCTCGATTCGATGCCCGAACCGCTGGTGAGGGCGGGAATCATGGTCGAAAAGGGCGATCGCGCCGGTGGGTCTGGATGGTCTCGTCGGGTTGGGAAGGTCCGAAGAACCCCTCGGTCAGAGGGGGCTGGGGCGGGGGGTTGCACAAAAGTCAAGCATGTTTCCGTCCCCTTGTGTGTTTTTTTGTTGACAATCTCCCGTTCTGTGATACTTGTTGGTTTGGCGTTTTCACGCTTTTAGGGCGATTTCTCGCTGAGGAGGCATTCATGTCCAGAGGTACGCTTCTGTCCGCCGCTGTGTTGGCCGCTCTCGCTGGTTCGGCAGTCGCTGCCCCACCGGATGATTCGGTCGATCACTTCCCGCAACGCAACCCGGCCATCCCCGCGGGGATGAACGTGTCGCCCAACACCGAGTTGAACTCGGCGGTGTTCCACATCGCGCAGCCGAGCGAAGGCCCGGGCAACCGCGGCAACGCCGGTTCCTGCGTGGCCGTCGGCATCGGCAAGTTCCCGAACTTCCCGCCCGAGCAGTTGGTGCCGAATCCGTTGCCCATCAACGGCATCGACATCGGCTGGGTCGCCTTCGGCCCCGCCATTCCCGGTGATTTTGATTACCAGTGCCTGTTCTTCCAGGACACCATCGCCCTCAACAGCCCGACCGCCGGCACCACGCCGTTCTACCAGAACCTGGTTCCCAACGCCGGCTTCGGCTTGGCCGGCCTCAGCCCCTCCTACCAGTTCATCGAGTGGTTCGGCCAGTTCCTGGAGATCACCACCCCGCTGCTCTTCGACACCACCAAGACCTTCGCCTACGAGGTCCGCATCTTCCAGGCCGGCACCAACCTCATGTGGCCCGGCAACGCGGCCAGTGCCTCGGTGGTCGTGCCCCTCATCAGGGGTCCGATTGCCCCGTTCATCGGCACGACCGATGTCCGTCGTTGGAACGATGTCGATGCCTTCAGCCTCGACGGCACGCGGCCCGTGAACTTCACGACCAGTTTCCCCGCCAGCCCCGCCACGGTGAGCAACCGCCGCAACGTGTTCATTCGGTTGCAGGCCGATGTGAACGTCGTTCCGCCCCCGAACTTCGTGGACTTGGGCGATGACGACAACACCACCGCCACGGTTCCGCCCGGCTACGACTGCAACAGCCCGCACGCCGACTTCGACCCCGTGATCAGATCGGAAGAGCACACGTCTGA
>CAZNEU010000244.1:0-10684 GCA_964571915.1 uncultured Phycisphaeraceae bacterium | reverse complement strand
GTACGACGACTTGTCAGAAGCCCGACCGTCAGGGAGGGCCGTTGCAGAGGATGCCCGACCGTCAGGGAGGGCTCCTTCAGTCCCCCGGCCCCCAGGCAGGGCCCTTCGCGCTCGTTCCGCCCCCCTCGGCGAAACCCTCCTCACCCCCACGCGCATCTACGCCCGCCCCATCACCAAACTCCTCTCGAACTATCGCGTGAAAAAGGTCATCTCCGGCATGGCCCACATCACCGGCTCGGGCCTGGCCGGCAACCTCTGCCGCGCGTTGCACGGCAAGGTCGATGCCCACATCGACACCACCAGTTGGCCCGTGCCGCCCGTCTTTCAGTTCCTGCAACAGCGCGGCAACGTACCCGAGGCCGAGATGCGCCGCGTCTTCAACATGGGCATCGGCTACTGCCTCATCGTCCGCCCCGCCTTTGCGGAGAGCGTCGCCGCGTCCCTCAAAAAACTCGGCGAGAAGGTCTACGCCATCGGCCGCATCCAGCGCGGCAAGGGCGAGGTCGTCGAGCGGTGAACCTTCGGCCCCCGCCTCATCCCAGCGCAAAGCCCGCGATCTCCGCCTCGAACACCGACTTGCCGTTCACCATCCCCTGAATCTCGCTGTTGAACCTTCGCGCCGTCGCCCGCCGCTCGCGGCACAGAATAAACAGATCATCGCCCGGCAACACCTGCGTGCGAAACGCCGCCCGCTCGATGTGCGTGAACGCGGCCAGTTTCGCCACCGGCCAGCGTGAGTTGTACAGCCACGCCCCCAGTTGGGCCCCGGCCTCCACCATCAGCACGCCCGGCAGAATCGGCCGCCCCGGAAAGTGCCCGGCCACCCAGAAAGCATCGGCACGCACCTGCCACAGGCCCACACCCTCCTTGTAGTCGCTCGTGTGCCACACGATGTGGTCCAGCAGGGCCATGTGGCCCCGGTGCGGGTTCACCCGCGCGATCTCGTCGCGCCCCAGCAGGCGCGCCGAAAGGTCCACGCCGCCGACATCGACGATCAGCGCTTTCGCCTTCGTGGCGGGGCTTTCGGGCTGGGGTGCGGTCGCGGTCATGGGGCGAACACTCGGCCGCGGCAGGCACCTGCCGCGCACCGTGTTACGGCTTGCCCGTCCCCGGCTTCTTCTCGGCCTCGGGGCCGCGCAGCGTCAGAATCGCCGCACGCACCTCCTGGGCGGCGTTCTTGACCTCCTGCATGGACTGACGCACGCGCACGCCCGCGGCCTTGTTGCCGCCAATGGCCTTGGCAAGGTCGTCCTCGACACCGGCGATGATCTGCTTGAGTTTGTTGAACGATTCCAAGGTTCAGCCTCCCTAGGACGGGCAGCGCGCCAGACCGCGCGATGGGCCCCGCCGGGCGGATTCTAGCCGATTGCCGCCCGTGGCACGCCGGCAATCCTCCAGCGGGCAGTGTCTCGTTTCCCGGGCACCCCCACGCTCCTCGGTGGTCCGGCGGTCCCCGCCGGTCTTCCTGCCTTTGGTACCCCCACGCTCTCGCGTGGTCCGGCGGTCCCCGCTGGTCTGTTGCTTGTTTCGGCGCGCGGTTACGGCGGCCCCCACCGCCCTGATAGACTCAGTCGCGTGTCCACAGCCCCCCCCGCCTCCATCGGCCCCTACTCCGTTCTCCGCGAACTCGGGCGCGGCGGGATGGGCGTGGTGTACCTCGCCCACGATGCCAAACTCGACCGAGATGTGGCGATCAAGGCGCTGCCGGCGCACTTGGCGCAGGATGCGGACAGGCTGTCGAGGTTTCAGCGCGAGGCCAAGGTGCTGGCGAGCCTGAACCACCCCGGCATCGCGGCGATTTACGGCCTCGAAGTCGTGGAGAGCCAGCACTACCTCGTGCTGGAGTATGTGGAGGGTGAATCCATCGCCGATCGCCTCGCGCGCGGCCCCATCCCCTGCGACGATGCGTTGCCCCTGGCCAAGCAGATCGCCGAGGCGCTGGAGGCGGCCCACGAGAAAGGGATCGTTCACCGCGATCTGAAGCCCGCCAACGTGATGGTCACGACCGAGGGCAAGGTCAAGGTTCTCGACTTTGGGCTGGCCCGAACGGCCGACGGCCCGGCACCGTCAACCATGGGCGCGGCTGCCGCCGGGGGGGCCGATTCGCCCACGCTCACGGCACCACCGCCCGTGCATTCGCCCACCATCGCCGGCACCATCATGGGCACCGCGGGGTATATGAGCCCCGAGCAGGCCCGCGGCAAGCAGGTGGACAAGCGCTCCGACATCTTCTCGTTCGGCTGCGTGCTCTACGAAATGCTCGCCGGGCTGGGGCCCTTCGGCGGGGAGACCGTTACCGATTCCCTGGGCGCGATCCTGCACCGCGAGCCGGACTGGGGCTTGCTCCCGCCGGGGACACCGGGGCGGGTGCGCGAGATGCTGGCCAACTGCCTGGCCAAAGACCGCAGGCAGCGCCTGCACGACATCGGCGATGCACGACTGGCGATCGAGCGGGCCATCGCCGATCCCAACGCCTGGGCGCTCCACCCGGCGGGGGCTGCCGGAGCGGACCGGGGGCGCACGCCGCGGGCGCTGTTGCGCCGCGCGCTGCCGTGGGCGGTGTGTGCCGCGCTCGCCGCCGCGCTCGCGTGGATGTGGTTCTGGGCTCCACCGGCCAGGACGAGCGTGATGCGCCTGACGATGCCCATCCCGGAATCGCAGGCCCTGGCGGCGTTCCCCGGCACGATGATGGACATCTCCCCGGACGGAACCCGCGTGGTCTTCGTGGGGCGCACCGAAACCGGCCGCCAGTTGTACCTCCGCCACCTCGACCAGCCCGACGCCACGCCCATCGCCAACACCGACGATGCCTTCTGCCCCTTCTTCTCCCCCGACGGCGAGTGGATCGCCTTCGGTCAGAAGTCCAAACTCCGCAAAATCTCCATCCTCGGTGGGCCCACCACCATCATCTGCGATGCCCCGGACCTGCGCGGCGGCACCTGGGGCACCTCCGGCATCATCGCCTTCTCGCCCGACCCTCAGTCGGGCATCTGGCGCGTGCCCGCCGCCGGGGGCGAGAGGGTGAAAGTCACCGATGCGGGCATCGGCGAATCCATCCCCACCCACCGCTGGCCCCACTTCCTGCCCGACGGCAAAACCGTGCTGTTCACGGCCACCGACCGCAACAGCGAGTTCACGGATGCCACGATCAACTCTGTGTCGCTCGATACCGGTGAACAGAAGACCATCATCAAGGGCGGGGCCTACGCGCGCTACGTGCCCACCGGCCACATCGTCTACGGCCGCAGCGGCACGCTCATGGCCGTGCCCTTCGATGCCGGGAAACTGGAGGCCACCGGGGTGGCCGTGCCGGTGTTGCAGGGCGTGCTGAACGGCCCCACCTACGGGAGCGTTCAGTTCGCCTGTGCCAAGTCCGGGCATCTGCTCTATGTCCCGGGCTCGGCCACCGAGGACGACCGCCTGCTGGTGTGGCTCGACGCGACGGGCAAGGAGACCCCGGCCTCCGCCCACAAGCGCGGCTACAACAACGCCCGCCTCTCGCCCGACGGCACACGCATCGCCGCGCAGATCGTCTCCGGAGGCAACGTCGACCTCTGGATTCTTGAACTCGACCGCGACAGTTTTTCGCGCCTCACCTTCGACGAGGCGGTGGACCAGAACCCGTTCTGGAGCCCGGACGGAAAATCGATCGTCTTCTCGTCCAACCGAGACAACTCCGACTTCAACCTCTACCGCCAGCCCGCCGACGGCACGGGTGAGACCCAGCGGCTCACCACCAGCGTCAATCCGCAGGGCGCCTACGGCTTCTCCCCGGACGGATCGATCCTTCTCTACCGGGAGCGAACACCCAAGGGCGCGAACGACATTCTGTATCTGCGTGTGAACGAGCCGGAGGCGAAGCCGGAAGTCTTTCTGGCCACACCGTTCGACGAGTCCGCCGCCACGCTCTCGCCCGACGGGCGGTGGGTCGCGTACCACTCCAACGAGTCGGGCTCGTACGAAATCTACGTGCGCCCGTTCCAGCGGCCGGGCGGCAGGACCAAGGTCTCCGCCGGCGCGAGTGGCTTCCCGAGGTGGTCGCCCGACGGGAAGGAACTCTACTACCGCAGCCAACAAGCCCTGATGGCGGTGGCGATGACGCTGCAGGATGAGGGGGTGCGCGTGGGCACGCCGCGCACGCTCTTCGAGATCAAGGGAAACACCTACAACGGCCCGTTCAGCGTCTCGCCCGACGGAGCCCGTTTCCTGTTCAGCCGCTCGGCCAGCGAGGACGCCGGTCAGACCCAGCAGCCGGCCGTGATCGTGAACTGGCTGGAGGAACTGAAGGCCAAGATGCGCGCGTCCAAGTAATACGGATCGCCGGCCGAAGTCAGGCTCTTGCGTGCGTGTGGGGCTTCTCTTGGGTGGGTTCCTTCGGGGGGTCCGGGCGAAGACCCGCCCTGCCACGGCGGGTATTCCACGTGGTGGGCGGCCCCCGCCGGCCTTGAACCTGCTTTACCTCCGGTAAACTACTCCCACATGTCTTTCCCGCCCGCACCAGCACACATCGGCCCCTACTCCGTCCAGCGTGAACTCGGGCGTGGCGGCATGGGCGTCGTCTACCTCGCCCGCGACACCAAACTCGACCGCGACGTCGCCATCAAGGCCCTCCCCGCGCACCTCGCCCACGACCCCGACCGCCTCGCCCGCTTCCAGCGCGAGGCCAAACTCCTCGCCTCCCTCAACCATCCCGGCATCGCCGCCATCCACGGCCTTGAAGTTGTGGACAACCAGCACTACCTCGTGCTGGAGTATGTCGAGGGTGAGTCGCTGGCAAGTCGCCTCGCACGCGGCCCCGTCCCCATCGACGAAGCACTGCCCCTTGCCAAGCAGATCGCCGAAGCCCTCGAAGCCGCGCACGAAAAAGGCATCGTTCACCGCGACCTCAAGCCCGCCAACGTCATGCTCACCACCGAGGGCACGATCAAGGTGCTCGACTTTGGTTTGGCGCGAACGGCCGACGGGCCGGCACCATCCACCACGGGCGGTGGGGGTGGTGGCGGCTCGCCCAACTCCCCCACGCTCACCACGCCCCCGCCGGTGCACTCTCCCACCATCGCCGGCGCGATCATGGGTACGGCCGGGTACATGTCCCCCGAGCAGGCCCGCGGCAAGGTGGTGGACAAGCGCTCCGACATCTTCTCTTTCGGCTGCGTCCTCTACGAAATGCTCGCCGGCATGGGCCCCTTCGGCGGCGAGACCGTGACCGACTCGCTGGGCGCGATCCTGCACCGCGAGCCGGACTGGGCCTTGCTGCCGCCGGGCACTCCGGGGCTGGTGCAGGTGCTCTTGCGCCGCTGCCTCGCGAAGGACCGCAAACGCCGCCTCCACGACATCGCCGATGCCCGCATCGACCTCGACGCGGCCATCGACGACCCATCCGGCACCGCCCTGGGCCTGAGCGGCGTAGGACATGGTGGCGGGCACGGTCGCGCACGCGGGCGCGCATCCCTCATGGCCGCGCTCGCGGCCGTAGCCGTGATCGGCGGTACGTTCCCTTGGTGGGCCGGACGGGTCGGGTTGGGTGGGGGCGGGGCGGTGGCGGCCAAGCAGGTGGTGCGGTTCAGTATCACGGCGCCAGCCGGGTACACGCTCCCCGAGTTCGTGGACGGCGGGGCGGGCCTCGTAAGCAGTTCGGCGAACATCGCGATCAGCCCGGCGGGAGACCGGATCGCGTTCGTGGCCGTGGCCGAGGGGAAGAGCTGGTTGTTCATGCGCGATGTGGCCAGCGCGCAGGCGCGCCTGCTCCCCAACACCGAGCGCTGCGCCAACCCCTTCTTCTCCCCCGACGGCAAGTGGCTCGGCTACAGCGCCCCGTCGCGGCTCATGAAGATGCCCGTGGAGGGCGGGCCGGCCCTCACCGTGTGCGAGGGGGCCGTGGGCCTGGGGGCATGGGTTGATGACGGCACAATCGTCTACGGCAACGGCACCGGCGGGCTGTGGCGCGTGCCCGCCGGCGGCGGCGAGCCCGTCCTGCTGGCCAAGGCCGGTCAGGATGTGAAAACCGCCGACGGCGATCACCTCGTCCTGGGCTTCAACTCGGCCCTGGCGATTCCGGGCACCAACTACGTGCTGGCGACGGTGTGGGATGCCGACACCATCGAGAGTTACTGCGTCGTGGCCGTCTCGCTGGCCGACGGCACCGTGAGATCGGTCCTGCGCAAGGCCAACGACCCGCGCCTGATCGGGCCCGACCGCCTCGTGTTCATGCGCGGCCCCACGGCGCTCACCGTCGCCTTTGACCCCGCCCGCGGCGTGGTGCTGGGCGAGCCGGTCGTGGCCCTCGATCAGGTGCGCACCAACCGCTGGGCCGACACCGCGTACATGGCCACATCGCCCAGCGGCACGCTGGCCTATGTGCCCGGCGGCCGCAGCGGCCTGGGGCGACGGCTGATCCGCGTGGATGAAACCGGCAAGGCCGCGCCCCTCATGGACGGCGCCGATGCCTTCCCCGGCGTGCCCATCGTCTCCCCCGACGGACGCAAGGCCGTCGTCACCACGCTCCGCCACCGCATCGAGTTGTGGGTGCTGGATTTCGAGCGGCGTTCCATGTCGCTCCTGGCCTCCCAGGGCGAAAACTACGGGCCCACCTGGTCCGCCGACGGCGCGTCCGTCTTCACCCAGCAGGTGGTGTGGGGCAAGGGGCGCAGCGTTGTGAGCCGCGCGGCCGGGGGGGGCGAGCCCCAGGCCCTGCCCAGCACGAGCAACGACGAGATGTCGCCCAGCGAGGCCCTGCCCGACGGCACCGGCCTGTTGATGACGCTCCGCGTGGTGGGCGCGGTCAACAACGACGACATCGTGCTCTACCGCTTCGCCGACTCGTCCATCACGCCCGTGCGCGAAGGCCCCGCCCTCCAGAACAGTGGGCACCCCTCGCGCGACGGCACCTGGCTGGCGTACACGTCCAACGAGTCCGGCCGCTTCGAGGTCTACATCGGCCCGCTCGACAAGCCCGGGCCCAACGTGCAGGTCTCCACCAACGGCGGCAACGAGCCCCGCCTCGCGGCAGACGGCTCGCGCGTCTTCTTCATCGACCGCCAGGACGCGCTCATGGAGGCGACGATCGAGAAGACCCCCACCGGCCTGCGTGCCTCGCCACCCAAGAAACTCTTCGACATCAAGCCCGTCGCCACGCTCGCGGCGTGGGGCATCTACGACACCCTCCCGCAGGGGGGCTTCGTCATGACCGAGCCCGCCGCGTGGGAGCGCGAGCCACCCGTCATCCACGTGGTGCTCAACTGGGCCGAAGAGTTACGCGGCAAGGGGCGCTAGCGGGTGCGCGCGATCACTCGCCCGCCCGCGGCATCAGCACCCACAGGATCACGTACACCAGAATCCCCGGGAACGCCGCGCTCAGGATGCTCACCAGCACGTACAGCCCGCGCACCAGCGTGGGGTCCCACCCCAGCCATTCGGCCAAGCCGCCGCACACGCCGGCGATCACGCGACTTCGGTTGGCTCGGTGAAGGTGCATACCAGGAACCGTGCTCGAAAAACCGTTGCTCATCCCCGATGGTTGGGAAGACGGGCCCGCCGGTTTCGGGCCCCACAGAGTCTACCCTCCGCGCATGCCCGACGGTGCCGCGCCCGCTCGCTTTCCCCAGCCCATCCGCCTCCACATCGGCGGGCGCGAGAAGAAGCCCGGCTGGGTCAACATGGACATCCTCCCCAACCCCGGCATCGTCGATGTCCTCGGCAGTTGCACCGACCTCTCCGCCTTCGTGGATAGCACCGTTACAGAGGTCTACGCCTCCCACGTCTTCGAGCATCTCGACCACGTCTCCGAACTCTCCCGCGCCATCGTCGAGGCCCGCCGCGTCCTCCGCCCCGGCGGGCTGCTCTATGTGGCGGTGCCCGACCTTGAAGTGCTTGCACGCCTGCTCCTGCGGCCGCGCCTGGGCGTGGCCGAGCGGTGGGAACTCATCCGCATGTTCTACGGCGCCCAGACCGACAGCGCGGATTATCACAAGATGGGCTTCACCTTCGACATCCTCAAGCAGTTCCTCGAGCAGGACGGCTTCACCAACACCCGCCGCGTCGGCTCCTTCGGCCTCTTTGATGACACCAGCGACTTCGCCTTCCTCGGCGAGCGCATCAGCCTGAACGTCATCGCCATGAAGCCGTGAGGGGAAGGGACGGGGGATCAAGGGAACGAGGGATCAGGGTACCACAGCACCCGCGCACGGCCGGTGGACCCCGCGCACACGCGCGGCGGGCCGACACGCATCCCTCCCTATCATCGATCGGGCAGACGGCGTGGTGCCCGTGCGTGGGCAGCGGCCGCGTCCACTCGCGTGCGGTGCGGGCTTTTTGCGTCCGGTTCGTCCGGGCGGCTCGGCCTCCATGCCCGCGGCCGTCTCTCTTCGCCCTTGCTGCCTTCTTCGTGCCCCCGTCCCTTCGTGCCCGGCGCTTTCTTCCCTCGCTCCCTTGCTCCCTCGATCCATCGCTCCCCTCCCCCATGCACATCCGCAACTTCTCCATCATCGCCCACATCGACCACGGCAAGTCCACGCTCGCCGACCGCCTCATGCAGGCCACCAAGGCCGTCTCCGCGCGCGAGGCCCGCGCCCAACTCCTCGACGACATGGACATCGAACGCGAGCGCGGCATCACCATCAAGGCCTCCGCCGTCACCGTCATGCACCACCACACCGCCGGCAGCAAGGCCGACGCCCTCGAAGAGAACGACGCCGCCGCGCCCACCGGCGAAGCGGCCCTGAATCAAACCGATGCCAACGCGGCCGCCGACGAAAGTGGCCGTGTGGCAGCCGCGGCTGCGGGGCAGAGGGCCAACAACAAGCCGGGCTCGCCCTCCGCCACTTCGTCACTTCGTCACTCCGTGACTTCTTCCCCAGTCCCTTCCCTGTACATGCTCAACTTCATCGACACGCCCGGCCACGTCGATTTCAACTACGAAGTCAGCCGCGCCCTCAAGGCCTGCGAAGGCGCCATCCTCGTTGTGGATGCCACCCAGGGCGTGCAGGCCCAGACCGTGGTCAACGCCTACCTCGCCATCAACGAGAACCTCGCCATCATCCCCGTCATCAACAAGATCGACCTTCCGTCCGCCCGGGTGGACGAAGTCGCCATGGAACTCGAGCAGGTCCTGGGCATCCCCGCCGAAGACTGCATCCCCGTCTCCGCCAAGACCGGCCAGGGCATCCCCGAACTCCTCGCCGCCATCTGCGAAAAACTGCCCGGACCGCGCCCCTCGCTCATCAAGCAGACCCGGGCCCTCATCTTCGACGCCCAGTACGACGACTACCGCGGCGTGGTGGTCTACGCCCGCATCATGGACGGCACGCTCAAACTCGGCGACAAAATCCGCATGATGGGCACCGGCCGCGCGTTCCAGATCACCGACATCGGCAAGCGCATCCCCAAGCCCGTGCGCGTGCCCAGCGTGGGGGCCGGCGAGGCCTGCTACATCGTCGCCGCCATCCGCACCCTCGCCGATGTGCGCGTGGGCGACACCATCACGCTCGACAACGACCCCGCGGCCCAGCCGCTCGAGGGGTACAAGCCGCCCATGCAGATGGTCTTCTGCGACTTCTACCCGGCGACCAGCGCGGATGCCAAAGGAGCGGACTTTGAGAAACTCCGCGACGGCATCGAGAAACTCTCCCTCAACGACTCCAGTTTCACCTACATCCCCGTCCACTCAGAGGCCCTGGGCTTCGGCTTCCGCTGCGGCTTCCTCGGCCTGCTGCACATGGAGATCATCCAGGAGCGCCTCGAGCGCGAGTTCGCCACGGAGGTCGTCCAGACCGCCCCCACCGTCACCTACAAAATCAAACTCCGCGACGGCACCCTCCTCGAAGTCCACAACCCCGCCGAACTCCCCAAGGGCGGCACCTACGAGGCCATCCTCGAGCCCATCTGCAAGATCGAGATCATCGTCCCCAACGCCTCCCTCGGCGGCGTCCTCAAACTCTGCACCGACCGCCGCGGCCTCTTCAAGGCGCAACAAGTCATCGGCGAGACACGCCAGATGATCACCTTCGAGATCCCCCTCGCCGAGATCATCTACGACTTCTACGACAAACTCAAGGCCCTCACCAGCGGCTACGGCACCATGGATTACGAGGTGGTCACGTTCCGCGAGAACGACCTCTGCCGCGTCGACATCCTCATCAACGGCGACCCCGTCGAGGCCCTCAGCGTCATCTGCCACCGCGCCAACGCCGAGTGGCGCGGCCGCCTGCTGCTCCGCAAACTCCAGAAGCAGATCAACCGCCACCAGTTCGAGATCCCGCTGCAAGCGGCCATCGGCGGCAAAATCATCGCCCGCGAGACCATCAAGGCCTTCCGCAAGGACGTGACCGCCAAGTGCTACGGCGGCGATGTGAGCCGCAAGCGCAAACTGCTCGACAAGCAGAAGGAAGGCAAGAAGAAGATGAAGAACATCGGGCGCGTGGACATCCCGCAGGAAGCCTTCATGGCGGTGCTGGATCAGGAGGAGGATTGAGTTGGGGTCATCGGTAGTCGTGTTCGAGGAGACCAAGGAACGCCGGTTGGGGCCGCGCCAACCGGGGCAATCGCGATACGAATGGGTTCGCACGTCCGATCGCGCCTCCTGCGTCAGGGGTCGTGCAACAATCAATGCTTGGGCCTCGCGGGTTCCAGAGCCCGCCGTACAAGCACTGAGCAGGCGACTCCGTAGCCATGTGGACACGGAGTTTCT
>CAZNEU010000243.1:0-6080 GCA_964571915.1 uncultured Phycisphaeraceae bacterium | reverse complement strand
AGCGAGAACCTGGCAGTGGGCGTGCCTGTGAACTCCGACGGCCGGCGATCGCCGGCGACTCCTCACTCTCCGCAGCAACACTATCGCCGGTTCCTGCGATTGTCAGGAAAATATGAGCGCCGCGCGGGCAGAAACCCGTTTCCGGGCCTTTGTTTGGTGGGTTTATGGGGGCTTGGCAACTTGGGCGGACTCCGAGACAGGGTTGGTGTTCCGGTCGCGGTCAGGCCTCGGGCCTGTCCAATCGTCTGCGCACCGCGGCCAGAGCCCGCTGGATGGCCGCTTTCACGGCCCCCTCGGTCTTGCCGGTGTGCCGGGCCACCTGGGCGTGCGTCATGCCCCGCCCGACGTGCAGGTCGATGAGTGTTCGCTGGCCGGTTTCGACAGCGGCCAGGGCGCGTGCGGTTCGGGCCACGGCCTCGCGCCTGCCGATCAGGACGCTGGGGCGCTCGGTGTGCGCGGCCAATCTTTCGACCAGGGCGTTCACGGTGCCGGGGTCAACGCCCGCCGCGCCCGTGGTCGCCCGCCGACCGCCCTTTTCCGGGCCGCCGCCGCCCCCCCCGCCGCCGCCGCGTTTCTGGGCGTTGGTGGCTTGGAGCATGTTGATGAGCCGCGAGCGGGCGATCGCCTTGAGCCAGCCCAGGAACGCCTGCCCGCCGCGGGCATCGATACCGGCAGCGGAGCGTGCCGCGGCGGTCCAGGTCTCCTGGAGCACGTCTTCGGGCGAGATCAGGGCACCCGCGCTGCGGCGACTGACCTTGCGGCGGATGCTGGCGAGCAGATCGCCCTGAAAGTGAACGAGCAGGGCTTCGAGGGCCCGCGTGTTGCCCGCCGCGGCCTTGCGGACCAGGGCATCCACCTCGGCCGGGCCGCGCAGCGTCACTTGCCCTCCACCAGCGTCAGCACGCGCAGCACCTCGGCCACGCTCCACGCCTGTGCCGGGCAGCCGCCGGGTTGCTGGGGGTCCGCGGGTGTGTGGTCGCCGTCAAACACCTCGGGCAGGTGCCCCGGGCAGTCCTGATCGAGCCAGCGGAGAGCGCCCGCGAGGATGGACCGTGCATCCGCCCGCGCCTGCGGCGTAAAGCCGCCCACGCGCAGCGCGGCTTCGGCCAACGGCCCCAGCAGCCACGGCCAACTCGTGCCGTTGTGATACGCGGCATCGCGGTCGAACATGCGGCCCCGGTAGCGGCCCTTGTAGCGAGAGTCGGCCTGGTCGAGCGTGCGCACGGCGTGGGGCGTGAGCAGCCGCTGGCGGGCGTAGGCCACCACCGACTTGGCCTGCGCGGGCTCGAGCGCGGAGTGGGGGAGGCTGACGGCGAAGATCTGGTTCGGCCGCACTTCGCGCTGTGGTGCCCATCCGTCGTGCGACGGCAGCAGGTGATCGACCAGGCAGCCCAGTTCGGCGTTCCAGAACAGTTTGCGAAAGGAAGCGCCGACCTTGTCGCGCAGGGCGGCCAGGTCTGCCGCGCCGGGCACGCCGGTGGCTTTGTCGGCGAGCCACGAGAGGGCGTTGTACCACAGGGCGTTGATCTCCACAGCCTTGCCCTGGCGGGGCGTGAAGGCGATGCCGTCGCGTTTGGCGTCCATCCACGTGAGTTGCGTGGAACTGTCGCCGGCGTACACCAGGCCGTCAGCGGGATCAACCCCGATGTGATAGCGCGTGCCCTTGCGGTAGTGGGCGATCACATCGAGGCAGGCGGGGAGAAGGTCTTTGTTGAAGGAGAGTGCATCGCCGGAGAGGGCGAGGTAACTGCACGCCGCGTGAACGAACCACAGCGACGCGTCCACCGTGTTGTAGTGCGGCTCGCCGGTGTAGTCATCGAAGACGTTGGGGATGAGGCCCTGGGAGCGGTGGTCGGCGAAGGTCTTGAGGACCTGGCGGGCTTCCTCGAAGCGGCGCGTGGTGAGCAGGAGGCCGGGGAGCGAGATCATCGAGTCGCGCCCCCAGTCGGCGAACCAGGGGTAGCCGGCGATGATGGTGGCGCGATCTTCGGTTCCGGCGAGCGGCCCGGCGGGCGGGGCCACGCGCCGCACCACATAGTCATCGCTCGCCACGGCGAGGGCGAAGAGTTCGGCGGTGGGTTCGGTGCCGCCCAGGGTCTGGCGGAGTTGCTTGTGCAGGCCGGTGAGGCGCATGCGGCGATGCCGCTCATCCGCATCAATATCCCGCGGGTCGGGCCCGCCCACCGCGGCATGCACAGTGGCCGTCGCCTTGCCCGCACCGGCGGAAATGTCGATCGTGAACTGACCGGGGTTGAAGAGGTCTTCCAGGAAGTCGTAGCCGCGGTCGCGTTCGATGTCGTACTGGAAGTCGTACCACCACTGCTCGTCGCGCGTGAACTCGGCGGAGCCGCCCCAACTGCACGCGCACGTCAGGTGCA
This sequence comes from uncultured Phycisphaeraceae bacterium, assembly GCA_964571915.1. Classification (GTDB taxonomy): domain Bacteria; phylum Planctomycetota; class Phycisphaerae; order Phycisphaerales; family UBA1924; genus JAEUIX01. The sequence continues at coordinate 3,702 of CAZNEU010000243.1, read as the reverse complement.
GCGCGGCATCCGGGGCGGTGATCACACACCCCGCATCAACGCTGGCCGAGCCCTTGGACCCCACGCGGAAGCGGCCGTGCGAGGTGTCGCGCAGGTTCAGGGCGTGAAAGTCTCGCAGGGCCACCAGCGGCCGAACCGTGAGCCGCGCCGGGCGGCCGCCGGTGTCCACCGTGTATCGCACCACGGCCCCCGGCACATCGTGCAGCAGTTGCAGGTGCTTGATGACGGTGCCCGGCCCGGCCTTGTAGTGCCAGCGCACGCCCACATCTTTCTCGAAACGCACCAGATTGGCGTGCCCGTGCGGGTGCAGCACGCCGGGGCGGAAGCAGAAGGTGGAGAGGTCGATGCGTTGTTCGTTGGCCGCCCCGGGCGAGAGCGTGATGGTCTCGGCGAGGGCCGAGAGGGCCATGATGCGTTTGACGGGCGGCTGCAGGCTCGCGATCAGCAGGCCATGGTAACGGCGCGTGGGAGCCCCCAGGGCCGTGCCCATGGCAAAGCCGCCCGCGCCGTTGGTGAGGAGCCATTCGGTGCGGTGCAGTTCTTCCACGCTGGCGGGCGTGTTGGGGGCCGCCGCGGCGGGGCCGTGCCGGATGTAAACCGGCAGTTTGGGGCCGACGGCGGAGGCGGGGTTGGGCGAGGCGGAGGGCATGGGTGGTCCTTGGGCGGGAGGGGGATGGTACAGGGGCAGGGGGGCACCGTGCCCTTGAACCCGCGGCATGAATCCCCAAGCCTTTGGCTTTGCCGCCCCGCCGCCCCTTGCCCCGCCCCTTCCGTGCGCAAAGAATGAGCATGGAATCCCCGACCACGCGCCTGTGCCTTAGCCCGTCGGTATCTCCAGCCGCGGGCGGGCCGGATTTCGCCGCCAAGATTCTGTTCGAGGGCATCACGTTTGATGACGTGCTGCTGCTGCCGCGCTACAGCACCGTGGTGCCGGCGGATGCGGACACGACCACGCAACTCACGCCCAGGATCAAACTCAACATCCCGCTCCTCTCGGCCCCGATGGACACGGTGACGGAGCACGCCCTGGCCATTGCCCTGGCGCAGGAGGGCGGCCTGGGCGTGATCCACCGCAACCTGCCCATCGAGGAGCAGGCCCGGGCGGTGAGCAAGGTGAAGCGCTCCGCCAACGGCGTCATCCTCGACCCCCTCACGCTCTCGCCCGAAGACACGGTGGGCAAGGCCCGCCACCTCATGCAGCGCTTCAGCGCCAGCGGCTTCCCCGTTACGGAGCGCGGCGAGCCCAAGGGCAAGGTGCTGGGCATCCTCACGCGCCGCGACCTCAAGTTTGTGGAGGATGAGCGCACCGCCGTGGGGGGCGTGATGACGCACGGCAACCTCATCACCGCGCCGCCGGGCACCACGCTCGAAGAAGCGAGCGTGATCCTGAACAAGAACAAGGTGGAGAAGTTGCTCATCGTGGACAAGGAGTACCGCCTCGCGGGCCTCATCACCATGCGCGACATCGACCGCCTCAGCCAGTTCCCCCGCGCCTGCATCGACTCGCGCGGCCGCCTCCGCTGCGGCGCGGCGGTGGGTGTCGATCAGTACGAACGGGCCGAAGCCCTCGTGGCCGCGGAGGCCGACGTGCTGGTGGTGGACACCAGCCACGGCCACTCGGAGAACGTGCTGCGCACCGTGCGCGAGATCAAGAAACGTTTCGGCATCGAGGTGATCGCCGGCAACGTGGCCACCGCCGAAGCCGCGCTGGCGCTGGTGGATGCGGGGGCGGACGCGGTGAAGGCCGGCATCGGGCCCGGGAGCATCTGCACCACCCGCATCATCACGGGCGTGGGCGTGCCCCAACTCACGGCCATCATGGACGCGGTGCGCGGCGTGGCGGGCCGCAACGCCACGGTGATTGCCGACGGCGGCATTCGCCAGTCGGGCGATATCGCCAAGGCGATCGCCGCGGGGGCCGGCGCGGTGATGATGGGCTCGATGTTCGCGGGGCTGGATGAAAGCCCGGGCGAACTGGTGATCCGCCAGGGTCGCCGCTACAAGAGTTACCGTGGCATGGGCTCCGAGGGCGCCATGAACGCCGGCTCGGCCGACCGCTACGGCCAGAAGGGGCCGATGGGTGCCGGTGGCTCGAGCGCGGCAGTTGCGGGTTCAGAGGCGCAAGGCGACGGCGAGACGCGCCGCATCAAGTTCGTGCCCGAGGGGGTTGAGGGGCTGGTCGTCTTCCGCGGCAGCCTGGCGGAGTTTGTCTACCAGATGGTGGGCGGCCTGCGCGCCGGCATGGGCTACTGCGGGTGCGCCAACATCGCCGCGCTCCAGCGCGACGCCCGGTTCTGCAAAGTGAGCCCCGCCACGATCATCGAGAACCACCCGCACAACATCCGCATCACCAAGGAATCGCCCAACTACATGACGGAGATGGGCAGCGAGCGGGAGTGAGCGCGCGGGCTAAGCGCTCGCCACGTTCAAACGCGCGGCGTAGCGCGCCAGGGCCTTGAGCGGGAAACTGTGGCGGTACAGGTGATACCGCAGGTAGAACACCTTCGGGAAGCCCGTGCCCGTGAAGAAGTGTTCGCTCCACGCGCCCGCCCTCTCGCGCACATGGTCGAGGTGGGTGGCCACGTTGCCGGGCGTTGCGGCCGATGTGCATTCCGCCCGCCCCCCAGCGTCCGCCCTCTGCGAGGGGGTGTGAAGGCACGCCTTCGGGCCAAAGGGCGCTTTGTCGGCGCTCAACTGGTCGTCCATCAACCACGCCGCGGCACGCTCCACCGCCTCGTGCTCAACGGGCATCAGGTGCATCAGCGAGATCAGGCCCCACGCCGTCTGGCTGGCGGTGCTCTCGCCCCGGCCCATCAGCGAGCGGTCAAGGTACGAGTTGGCCGATTCTCCGAAGCCGCCGTCGGCGTTCTGGATGGAGAGGAGCCACGCGCGGGCCTTGTCGAGGGCGGTGCGCACGGCTGGTGGGGCGGTCGCCGCGGCGACCGCCAGCGCAGGCGCGACCCCGCCGTTGGCCGCGAACACCAGCCCGTTCACGGCCTGCCACGTGCCGTAAATGTAGTTCACGCCCCAGCGCCCCCACCAACACCCTTCGGGCTGCTGCGTGCGCACGAGGTACGCCACGGCGTTCGTGATCGCCGCGTGATCCCGCTCCAGGCCGCAGCACACCAACGCCTCCGCCACGCGCCCGGTGATGTCCGAGCAACTCGGGTCCTGCATCGCGTTGTGGTCCGCAAACGGAATCGCCTCCATCCACGGCCGGTCGGTCGTGCGATCAAACGCGGCCCAGCCGCCGTCGTCGTTCTGCATGGCCAATATCCACCGCACCGCCCGCCGCGCGGCGTCTCGGTTGCGCGTGGAGTTGGGCCGGTCGCCGCAGCGATACAGCGCCTTGGCCACCATGCAGGTGTCATCCACATCCGGGTACCAGTCGTTGCGATACTCAAACGCCCAGCAGGCCATGTCCACACCCGGCCGCAGGCTCCGGTCCGCGGGTCGCAGGTTGTTGATCCAGTCGCCCGTGCGCCTCACCTCGCGGTCGATCAGCCAGTCGCACGCCGCGGCCACGCGGTCATCCTTCGCCCCCGTCATGCCCGCTTCGGTCAGGGCATCCAGCGCAATGGCCGTGTCCCACACGGGTGAGAAGCACGGTTGCAGGCGGATGTGGTCCAGCCGCGCGTCGGCGTGCGGCTCGTCGATCATGAACGCATCAAGATCAGCCTCGGCCTGACGGATGATCGGGTG
>CAZNEU010000242.1:0-6052 GCA_964571915.1 uncultured Phycisphaeraceae bacterium | reverse complement strand
CGGCGCTGGCGGCAGCGGCGGGGTTTTTGATCGCGATGAAGTATCCGGGGTTGAACCCGCCCGCGCACGAGATCTGGGTGCTTTTGGGGCTGAAGGCGTTTGTGGCGGCGGTGGTGGGGGGGATCGGGAACATCCGCGGGGCGGTGCTGGGGGGGTTTTTGATCGCCACGCTGGAGCAGTTCGGGGCGTTCTACATCAGCAGCAGTTTCAAGGATGTGTACGTGTTTGCGCTGCTGATTGTGGTGCTGCTGGTGAAGCCGACGGGCCTGCTGGGCACGGCGGTGCGGGAGAAGGTGTAAGAGGGCGGTCCTGAGTCCTCGGTGCTGAGTCCTGGGTCTGCTCTGTTGGAGGCGTTTGTTGAAGCATGGGCGCATGAGGTGGCACCCCTTCAGGGTGCATTGACAAGGGGGCGTTTTCCGGGGGTTTCGTCGGTCGCCGCGGCGACCCTCCTCAACCCCCGGCTACTGACTGTCAGCCCTTCGGGCTGCAAGACATGGGTTCAACGGAGCGTGTCGGGTCCTCAGTCCTCTGCCTTGGTCTGGTGTCTGAAGTCTGGAGTCTGGAGTCTGGAGTCTGGCGTCTTTCCTGTGTCCGCACTCACCGATCAATCTCGACTGCACAGGCCCGGCGCGGCGGGGGCGATGGGGCGTTCGCTGCTGCCGCTGCTGGTGATGGTGGCGGTTGCGCTGGTGATGGAACTGCTCGTGTCGCCGGGCGTGGGGAAGTTCTACACCAAGATTTTCGCGGACATCGCCGTGGCGGTGGTGCTGGCCGTGAGCCTGACGATGGTGAACGGCTTCACCGGGCAGTTCTCGATGGGGCACGCGGGGTTTGCCGCGGTGGGGGCGTATGCGGGAGCGGGCATCACGTTTTACGGGTCGCTCCTGCTGTGGGGCGAGTACACGGAACGCACCGGCTTTCTGAACGCGGGCCAGTGGTTGTTCGCGGGTTCGTGCGTGGCGGGGGGCTTGGTGGCCGCGGGGCTGGGGTATGTGGTGGGCCTGCCCTCGCTGCGGTTGCGGGGAGATTACCTGGCGATTGTGACGCTGGGCTTCGGCGAGATCGTGCGCGTGCTGCTGCAGCAGACCAACGCGCAGATGTACGAGGCGGCGGAGGTGCGGGCGGCGGGCGCGGCACAACTGTGGCCGCCGCCCCTGGGCGGTGCCCAGGGCTTCAGCGATGTGCCGAGTTACACGAACCTGTTCTGGGCGTTTCTTTTCGCGGGGATCACGGTGCTGGTGGCCTATCGGCTGAAGCAATCGAGCACGGGGCGGGCGATGCTCTCGATCCGCGAGAACGAGATCGCGGCCCAGAGTTGCGGTGTGAACGCCACGGCCCTGAAGGTGCGGGCGTTCGTGATCGCGGCGTTCTTCGCGGGGATCGCGGGGAGCCTGATGGCGCACCAGACGGTGCTCAGCCCCAAGGATGCGGGCTTTCAGAAGAGTTTCGAGATCATCATCATGGTGGTGCTGGGCGGGCTGGGGTCGATCTCCGGGGCCGTGCTGGCTGCGGTGATCCTGACGGCGGTGCAGTTTTATCTGCAGGAGTACGCCGAGTACCGGATGGTTATCTACTCACTGCTGCTGATCGGCATGATGCTGGTGCGGCCGCAGGGGCTGTTCGGGGTGAAGGAAGTGTGGGAGTTGTTGCCGCGCCGGCGCAGGGCGGGGGGTGGCGCGTGAGCGACGCGCCGCCACTGCTGGATGTGAACGGCATCGGCATCGCCTTCGGCGGCTTGAAGGCCGTGCAGGACTTCACGCTGCGCATCCCGCGCGGCGGGCTGCACGGGCTGATCGGCCCCAACGGCGCGGGGAAGACCACGGCCTTCAACCTGCTCACGGGTGTGTACCGCACGCAGACCGGGAGCATTCAGCTGGACGGCGTGCGGACGGACCACCTGAAGCCGCACCAGATCGCCGCGGCGGGCTTGGCACGGACGTTCCAGAACATCCGCCTGTTTGCGGAGTTGACGGTTCTGGACAACGTGCGTGTGGCCTGCCATGTGCGCGGGCGGCACGGCCTGCTGGGCACGCTGATGCGGCTGCCCGGGCATGTGGGGCAGGAACGGGCGATTGTGGCCCGGGCGCGGGAGATGTTGGACGTGTTCGGGCTGCGCGATCGTGAGCACGAGCAAGCGAAGAACCTGCCCTATGGGGACCAGCGGCGGCTGGAGATTTGCCGCGCGCTGGCGACGGAGCCGAAGGTGCTGCTGCTGGATGAGCCCGCGGCGGGCCTGAACCCGCAGGAGACGGGGGAACTGGCCCGGTTGATCGTGGCCCTGCGGGACCGGTTCAAGATCACCATTCTGCTGATCGAGCACGACATGGGGCTGGTGATGGAGATTTGCGAGCGGATCACGGTGCTGGATTACGGCATCACGATCGCGGAGGGGAGCCCGGTGGAGATTCAGGCCAACCCGAAGGTGGTGGCGGCGTACTTGGGTGAACCGCAAGAAGCGGAGAAGGCACTGGGCACTGGGCACTAGGCACTGGGCAGTAGGCACTGGGCAGGAAGCACTGGTGCAGGTATGGTTCAAGGCTTTCGCGACTCAACCCTCCGTCACTTTTTCACTTTTTCACTTCGTCACTTCGCCACTTCCCTCCATGCCCCTCCTCACCGTCTCCAATATCGATGTTTCGTACGGCGCGGTGAAGGCCCTGCGGGGCGTGTCGCTCGCGGTGGAGCAGGGGCAGATTCTCACGCTGATCGGCTGCAACGGGGCGGGCAAGAGCACCACGCTGCGGGCGGTTTCGGGCATGGTGAAGCCGCGCGGCGGGTCGATCCGGTTTGACGGGCAGGAGATTGTGGGTGTGCCGCCGCACGTGCTTGTGAAGCGAGGCTTGGTGCACGTGCCGGAGGGGCGGGGCATCTTCGCGAACCTGACGGTGGAAGAGAACCTGTCGCTGGGTGCGTACACGCGCCACGATGCCGCGGGCATCGCGGCCGATCGCGAGATGGCTCTTGGCATTTTCCCGCGCGTCCGTGAGCGGCTGAAGCAGGTCGCGGGCACGCTCTCCGGGGGCGAGCAGCAGATGCTGGCGATTGCGCGGGGGTTGTTGAGCAAGCCCAAACTGTTGCTGCTGGACGAGCCTTCGCTGGGCCTTGCGCCGCAACTGGTGCAGACGATCTTTGCCACCATCCGGCAGGTCAACGCTCAGGGCGTAACGGTGCTGCTGGTGGAGCAGAACGCGCACATGGCCCTGCGTGTGGCGCACCAGGCGGTGGTGCTGGAGGTGGGCGCGGTGCGCATGGCCGGCGCGGCCAAGGACCTGGCCCAGAGCGATGAGGTGCGCAAGGCGTATCTGGGGCACGGGTAGGGCGGAATCGCGGATGGTTCGTCGATGGAGCGACGGGTGATCGAGCGAGGAACGGACATCGTGGTGGCGGGTGGCTGCGGGGCTGGTGCGGGCGAAACGCCCGACGGTGCAACCATCCTGTCGATAGTCGCGGCGGCGCTTCGGGTGGAGGAGGCTCGTTGGCAGTTGGAGCAGGCCGCGCGGGGGCTGGATTCGCTGAGCGAGGTGGAGATTCATGGTGTGCTTGCCGCGGGGTTTGCCCAGGCCGGCATGGGCGTGCTGCGTGAGCAGGCGTACCCGGCCCAGTGGCGCGGCAGGCGAGGGCGGCGCAAGGCTCTGCCGGAGGAGAGCGAGCGGCAACGGTGCGATTTGGTGATTGTGCCGCGCGGGGCGACGGGGCTGGGAGATGCGCTGCGCGAGGCACGCGAGGTTCAGGCGATTGAGCGTGAGATGGCGGGCACGCTGTATGAGGGGCTGGCAGGGCCGCCCCCCGCGGCGAAGACACCCAGCACGCGCAAGCCCGGCGAAAAGGTGATTGTGGCGCCGGAGGATGCGTACTGGCTGGAGGTGAAGGTGGTGGGGCAGTATTGCTACAGCCAGGGTGTGCCGGGGCCCAACGGGACCTACGCCAGCGAACTGGTGAGGGGCGTTTCGGCCGATATCCGCAAACTGCGAGACGATCCGGGCGTGGTGCGCTGCGGGGTGCTGATGGTGCTCTTCGCGGCGGACGGCTTCGTGGCCGACCATGATGTGGCCGCGCTGGGGCACCGGTGCCTGGATAAGGGCCTGCCGGTGCGGTGGCCGCTGCGGGAGCGGGTGGCGATTGTGGACCGGATCGGGAATGCGTTTGCGGAGGTGTGCCTGTTCGAGGTGGCCAAGGCGTGAGCGGGGTTTGGGGTCGCCGGTGGGGGGTGGGACGGGCCGGCGTGGCCGTGCTTATGCCGCCGGGCGGATGATGCCGATAGTCCCCATGTGGCTGCCGACCTGCGTGCCATTCTGAGGCTGGAAGTGCCGGTGATCGTGCTGCTCGGCAGCCGCTCAATGCGTCTGGGCGATGTGACCGCGCTGGCCGCGGGCGCGATCATCGAGATTCCCAAGAACGCGGAGGATGAACTGGAACTGTGCGTGAACAACAAGGTGGTGGGGCTGGGCAAGGCCGTGAAGGTGGGCGAGAACTTCGGCATTCGCATCACGTTCATTGGCGATGTGCGCAAGCGGATCGAGGCTCTGGGCGGTGGGGGCGAGGGAGCCGGCACTGTGGCGGCGAATGCACCGGGCGCGGATGCTGCCGCGGCTGACGCGGACGACTCGGGCGTGGTGGCAGAGCAGCCCGCGTTGGCTGGGCGGGCGTAGCGGAGCCCTACGCCTGGAGGAGCTGTTCCACCATCTTTGTGAGTTCTTCCGCCGACCCGGCCGCCAGCCGCGCCTCCGTGAGTGTCGGGTCGAGATGTATGCCTGGGTAGCGAGCCTCGACCGAGTATGGGTTGACCACCGCGGCGTCGGGCCGGAGCGCACCGACCGCCCAGCCGAGCGCGGCCGCGTGGTTCAAGAGCGTGGTGAGATCGTGCGTTCGTGGGGCGTGGCATTTCGAGCCACGATGAGCGCCTTCAGGGCTTTCTCAGCCGCCTGCTGCGCGTGGAAACAGACGGCATCGGTCGGCACGTCATCCGAAGCGAGGTTGTTGCGGATGCAGAGCAGGTCGCTTCGCGCCTTTGCCAGCCATGCCCCGGCATGGTCATTGGCGGGCATACAGCACCTTGCCCTCGCGTTCGATGCTGGCGATGACGGAGGCGGGGGAATGCCGCGCTTGTGCCAGTTCATCGTGGGTGAACACCAGTGCATCAAGCGACCAGCGGCGATGCGGGAACAGCCTCGACACGCCGCGCACTCGTTCTGCGGGTGCGAGATCGGTCTCCACCTCGATCAGCAGGTCCACGTCGCTGTCCGGGCCGTGGGTGCCGCTGGCGCGGCTGCCAAAGAGGATGACCCGCGTCGGTGCCAGCGCTCGCCGGAGCGTCTGGACGATTTCATCGATCGGGGGCTCGTGCCTTGCCGGCATCATGAGTGGAGATTGTACGAACCCTGTCGGACCGCTGCTCGTCAGCCCTGCCGAGTTCGCTCAGGCCGCCATCGCCCGCGGCACTTCGGCGGCGGGCTGCGCCAGTTCCCCCATCTCGCGCAGGAGGCGGTTGAGCCCGAGCGGGAGGGTGGCTTGGCGCACGCTGCGGTTGCCCGGCACGCCTTCTGCGAACAAGCAGGCTTTGCTGTTGCCGACCACGAGCACCGGGAGCGGGCCGGCGGCCCGTGTGGCTTCGCCGGATCGTTCGCCGGTTTCGGCGAGCAGGCGCATGGCCCCGACGCGCTCGCCGGCGGCGCACACGCGCAGCACGATGAGGTTGGGCTTCTCGGGCGGCGTCTCGCCCTGAAGTTTGGCGAACATCATGGAGAGGGGCTCGGTGGCGGGGTTCAGGGCAAGCACCAGGGCGCGTGTGTGGCCCAGGCGCGCGCGGACGGAGTCCACATAGGTTTGGCGGGACGCGCCCGCGTGCATGAGCATGTTGGTGCGCAGGTCGGCCAGGTCGTCCACGGTCTTGGCGCAGATCTCTGCCACGCGGGCGGGGTCCAGGCGCAGGTGCTCGACACAGTCGTCGATGGGGTAGAGCACCTCGCTGCCGCTGCTGCCCATGAGCAGGGCGTGGGCCAGGCGGTTGGCGAGGGCGAGCGCGATCACGTCGTCGGCCGCGCGGGGGTTGGTG